>JAHEZC010000374.1 GCA_023251275.1 Parafilimonas sp.
TGTATGTTGCTGGCGCCGCTGGCTCTTGCATCCAATTCCTTATTTACCGAAATACTTATTGAAGAAGCGCCTGTGGCATCGGCTTTGCAGTTACCTGTCTGCATGTCGTAACCTTTAAAATCACTGGCACCTGAAGCTGTAATTAACAAGCTGCCCGTATTTCCCTGCACATCTACAACAGATGCGCCGCTTAAATCGAATTTCATTTTATCACCGCTTACTTTGCCCTTAAAAGTGCTGGCGCCGGTAGCATCTACTGCATAAGAAGATGCGGTTGTATTTACCTTCGCATCAGAAGCGCCGCTTATATCAAAATTGAGGCCCGTAGCTTTTATTTCTCCTTTTAAAGAGCTTGCGCCGGACAAATCTATTGCCAGGTCATTATTTAAAGTGATCGGGTCTGTTATTTCAACTGCTGAAGCTCCTGAAGCATCCAGCAATTGCAACTCTGTGAATGTCACATAAGCCTTTAAATGCCGGTTGTTCCAGTTCCATCCATTCCACATTCCGCTTTCCACATAGATTTTCAAAACTCCATTGCTTACCTGGGTTTTTATACGGGCCGTGTATTCTTTGTCGCCGGCACTTACAGCGACCGCCTGTGTTTTTCCCTGGGAAAGGTACAGACTTATTGCACTTGATACACGTATCTTGCTAAATGATGGAACAGCTCTTACTTCTGCATTGGTATCATACACGAGGTTTTGCGCCTGTACAGTTATTGCGGCAAGCATAAATGCCACACACAGGCTCAGGAAATTTTTTTGCATAGCTTTTTATTTTGTGCCTGTAAGACGATTTTATAAATAAAAGGTTACAATGAATGTAAAATTCTCTCTTTATTTTTGCACTTGTTCATTTTTTATGCAGGATGATTAAGGTGACCAAAGTCATCTTATCAATTTCAAAAATAATTTTTCCTCGGGGTGCTCAGTCTGCTGTTGGCAGACGAAGCTGAGATCATACCCGCTGAACCTGAACAGGGTAATACCTGCGAAGGGAAGGTGTAAAATTTTAGAATCTTCCTTCTCTTGTTGCATTATTCCCTGGTTTGGTATCATTTTTTAAAATCTAAAAAAGCAGCTCATGAAGAAGCTCTTGGGAATATTAGCTGCTGCAATAATTACCATTGCAGTATCCGCACAATCTGTTGTCAGAGGGAAAATAGTTGATCAGAATAACAAAGCTTTGGTCAGAGCGTCTGTCAAACTGAAGATCAACGAAACCGAATTTTTTACAATTACAGGTAATGACGGAACTTTTCAATTCAACAAAATCCCCGATAAAACGCAGGGCAAAATAATTGTCAGTTATATAGGCAAGAAAACAAAAGAGCAGGATGTGATTTCCGGTGATAGCGCTTATTTAATTATTGCACTTGAAGATCTGCCGTACTTTCTCGAACCGCTTGAAGTAAAAGCGGTCCGTGCTGCGGACAAAGCTCCATTCACCAAAACAGAAATCACCAAACTACAAATTGCAAAATCAAACATAGGACAAGATCTGCCGTTTGTGCTTAATCAAACTCCATCCGTCACTATAACTTCTGATGCAGGCAATGGTGTTGGCTATACAGGAATCCGCATTCGCGGTATTGACGCTACACATATTAATGTTACCCTTAATGGTATTCCATTCAACGACGCAGAGAGTGCCGGAACTTATTTCGTTGACCTCCCTGATTTTGTTTCATCGGTCAACACCATTCAAATTCAAAGAGGAGTAGGGACATCTACGAATGGTGCAGGGGCGTTTGGTTCGACAATCAATCTAAGCACAAACGAATTTCACGATCAGCCTTATGGTGAAGCCAATAATAGTTTCGGCTCATTCAACACCTGGAAAAATACCATTAAGCTGGGAAGCGGAATCATCAATGATCACTTTACCATTGATGCAAGATTAAGCCGCATTACAAGCGATGGATACATTGACCGTGCAGCAAGCAATCTTCAGTCTTATTATTTTTCCACCGCATACGTCAATAAAAAAACTTCCATACGACTGAATATTTTTTCCGGCAAAGAAAAAACTTACCAGGCATGGTATGGCATATCTCCTGATCTGCTGAAAACTGACAGAACATATAACCCTGCGGGAACAGAAATGCCAGGTGCTCCTTACGATAATCAAACAGATAATTACCGGCAGGATCATTATCAATTATTTCTTAACCAGTCATTCAATGATAGATGGAATGTAAGCATTGCAGGTTTTCTTGTAAGGGGAAAGGGATATTACGAAGAATATAAATCTCAACAGTCTTATGCAGATTATGGATTAAATGATACTGTTATCAATGGTGATACCATCCATACAACGGATTTGGTGCGCCAACTGTGGCTGGATAATTATTTCTATGGGCAAACTTTTTCATTGCAGTACAGGCGTGACAAGGATGAAATAACTTTTGGCGGAAGCTGGTCAAAATACGACGGTAAACATTTTGGGAAAATAATCTGGGCGCAGATTGGTATTCCGAAAGATGCAGAATATTACCATTATCCTGCAGCAAAAACCGATGTAAATTTTTATACTAAATGGCTGCACCAGATAGACCCGCAGTGGAATTTGTTTGGTGACATTCAATACAGGCATGTAATGCACAGGATGGATGGCTTTGAAGATAACCCTGCTTTGTTCGTAAAAAGGGACTTTGATTTCATTAATCCAAAAGCGGGTATTAGTTATAATGATAATGGATGGAACATTTACCTCAGCTATGCAATGGCTAATAAAGAACCGAACCGCGATGACTTCGAGGCAGGCGTGCAGCAGCAACCTGAAAAAGAAATGCTGCATGATTTTGAATTGGGTGCCGGAAGAAAAACATCGGCCTGCAACTGGAGTGCAACGATCTATTATATGCTGTATAAAAACCAGTTGGTGCTCACTGGTAAATTGAACGATGTAGGTAATTATACACGGGTGAATGTTCCAAACAGCTACAGGCTTGGATTAGAGTTACAGGGAGGAATAGTGATGAATAAGTGGTTTAATATTGCTGCTAATTTTACAATGAGCAGCAATAAAATAAAATCCTTCACCGAATATCTCGATAACTACGATGATGGCTCGCAGGAAGCGGTACAACATAGCAACACAAATATTTCTTTCTCACCTTCATTGATAGCATCCGGCTCTTTGAATTTTATTCCTTCAAAAAATCTTGAATTAAGCTTCATCAGCAAATATGTCGGCAAACAATACCTGGATAATACACAGAACGAACAAAGGACTTTGGGCGCATATTATAACCAGGATGCAAGACTCATTTATACTATAAAAAACTTTTTATTTAATGAATGGAATATTATCGTGCAGGCAAGCAACCTCTTCAGCAGAAAGTATGAATTGAACGGGGCAGCATATCCATATATCTACAACAATCAGTTGATAAATGATACTTATTATTACCCTGCGGCAATAAGAAATTTTATGATGGCTGTAAATATTAAATTGTAAAATCTTTATGCCTGTGCGGTAGGGCCGCCGAAATTCAACGGAATTTCGATCTGTTCCAGGTCTTGTATTTTTCCATTCGCAGTTTCGTAACGTTCCACATTTTCCTGTAGTGCACGCATAAAGCGTTTGGCATGCATAGGTGTAAAAATTATTCTTGATTTTACCTTACTTTTCGGTGTACCTGGCATTACGTTTACAAAGTCTATCACAAATTCGGCATGGCTATGTGTGATGATAGCGAGATTGGCATAGGAACCTTCTGCTACTTCTTCACTTATTTCTATATTCAATTGATTACCTGGTTGCTGCTCGGCCATTATTGTTTATTTAGAAATGAATACAATTAAAAAATATTAAAAGCTTAATAAAGCTTGATATATCAAAAATACTTACAAAAAATTTAAAA
>JAHEZC010000375.1 GCA_023251275.1 Parafilimonas sp.
TATTGGGGGTTATCACTTATAAGGGTTACTTTATTTTTCAAACGGTTATTTTTCATAACACGCTTATATACGACGCCTTCGCTTCTTGAAACAACAATGTATGTGTTGTTGGATTTTACATCCCCGATGTCATTCACCTTTTCACCTACTATTACACTTCCGCTGGGCACAGGCAACATACTGTCGCCCACAATTTCGAAAGCACGATATTGTCCCGGAGCCAGCATGGGTAAAGTAAACGTATTGAGTTCATCAACGAATTCAGGATCGGCATAACCTGCAAGATAACCTGCTGCCGCTTTTACCGGTACAAACTGTATATCCTGCCTTTCAGCCGATAGCTTCATCTGTCTTCGTTTATCGAGATAATTTCCGCTGTTTTTTGCAGCAACAAGATCTTTCAGTAATAATTCATCGAGGCTTAGCTTGAAGATATTACTGATGGTTTCCAGTACATCAAGGCGAGGTTCGGCACGCTCTTCTTCATAAGCACCGACAAGGGAACGTTTAATTTTGAGCCTGTTGGCAAACTCATCCTGTGTCCATCCGCGCAGTTTGCGCAGATAACGGAGATTTTTTCCTGCATAACTCATAGCTAACTGATTTAGCTGCAAGCTACTAATTATTTTAGTTTGAAAAAAATATTTTTGCAGGTATTGATTTCCGGGAAACTCCTTAATATAAATTTGGCATTATTTCAATTTTACAATTGTAAGGCGCCACATTAAGAAGGGATGTGAAAAGAACCGCGAAGGATTAGATTTATAACAACTTATAAACATATCAATAATGTTGGAATTTTAAATTTTAGGGCAACATTATATTTGCTTTTATAACTCAATTTGCAGGTTTATAAATGGCTAATCCTTATGCTCCCTATTTTATATTATAACCAGCTTGACAGTAAAAGCGTACAGAAGAATTTTGATAAAGTTCTGGAGCAATTAAGCAGAGGTGATTTTAAAAGCGCCGATGTACGCAAAATGACTGGCAGCGGCTACTACCGGGCAAGGCTTAATATCAAAGATCGTTTGCTGTTTACGCTTGCTTCCTGCAATGAAAAAAAATATCTTGTCCTGCTGGAAATAATTGAACATCACGACTATACTAAATCGAGATTTTTGCGTGGCGCCTTGCTGCCAAAAGAAGAGGACATGCTCCCGGTGACAAGTTTAAATGACTTTCACAATGGCGATATAAAAAAACTGAACTACGTAAATGAATCTCTTAAAAGTATTCACGTTCTCAATAAATTTATTTCGTTTGATGATGAGCAGCAAAGTATTTTCCGGTTTCATCCGCCATTGATCATTATAGGATCTGCAGGCAGCGGCAAAACAGTATTGGCACTTGAAAAGCTGAAGCAATTAAAGGGAAATGCAGCGTATATTTCTTTGAGCAGTTATTTGGTAGAAAATGCACGTAAAATGTATTATGCCAACGGCTATGAAAATGAAGACTGCGAAGTAGATTTTCTGTCCTTTGATCATTACCTGGAATCATGGCAAATACCGGAAGGAAAACAGATTAATTTCAGAGCTTTTGAGCAATGGTTCAACCGTCATGCGCAGCATATAAAATTAAGCGAGCCTTATCGTGTATATGAAGAATTCAAAGGCGTGCTTACCGGCTCACCACTGCTTACTGCTTTCTTAAGTAAAGAAGAATATTTATCACTCGGTATTAAGCAATCTGTTTTTCCGTCAGATAAAAGAGAACAGGTTTATAACCTTTTTGCAAAATACCTGGAATGGATGAAAGAGAATAATTACTATGACAGCAATATGCTTTCGTTTGAATATTTACAACTGGTGAAACCGCGTTACGATTATATCATGATTGATGAAGTGCAGGATATTACCGGCATTCAGTTGAAATGTATTATGCAGTCGCTCAATAATAAGGGACATTTCATTCTTACCGGAGATAGTAACCAGATTGTGCATCCTAACTTTTTTTCATGGTCAAAGATTAAGACCTATTTATATCAGGACGGTACAGCCGGCAAAGAGGTAAGAATATTGCAAACCAATTATCGAAATTCACCACAGGTAGTACAGTTATCCAATGCATTACTCAAAATAAAAAACCTCCGTTTTGGCTCTATTGATAAAGAAAGCAATTATCTGATTACGACCATTTCAACTCAACAGGGCGAAGTGCAGTTAATGGCAGATGACGATAAAGTAAAAGCAGAACTAAACCGCAGAACAGAGAACTCCACTCACTATGCGGTTATTGTTCCGGATAACCAATTAAAAACAGAAGCACGCCGTCATTTTAAAACACCGCTTATCTTTTCTGTGCAGGAGGCCAAAGGATTGGAATATGAAAATGTGATTTTGCTCAATTTTATTTCAAATAATCCTGAAGAATTCAAAGAAATTATCAATGGTGTCAATGCAACTGACCTTCATCGTGATTCTTTGCAATATTCAAGGGCTGCGGATAAAAGTGATAAAGATGCGGAGATCTATAAATTCTATATCAATTCGTTTTATGTAGCTATTACACGATCAGTTAAAAATATTTATTTATTTGAAAAACAGGTAAGCCATCCTGCACTGGATCTGCTGGCATTAAAAGAATCAAAAAAGCCCATGCAGGTGACTGAGCAAAAATCAGATAAGCAGGAATGGCTGGAAGAAGCCCGCCGCCTTGAAGAGCAGGGAAAGTATGAGCAGGCAGAACAAATCAGGGCAAAATACCTGGGCTACGAATTTATCAGTCCTGAACAATTGGAACAGATAAAATTATTAGCCCTTGATCCGTCAAAGAAAGAAGCTGAGGTTAAAAAAGAGAGAAAGCAGTTGTTTCAGTATGCACTCAATCACCATAAAACAGAATGGATAGATCAATTGGCTAAGCTCCAGTTTCAGCGTGCTATGCAATATATGAGGGAACTGAGGCAGGATGGAAGAGAATATGCCAAAAGCTGTCGCCTCGGCCGTAAAGAAGAAGTAAAAAGGATTATCGAAAAGTATGGAGCAGATTTTACCACACCAGATACAACGATGACAGGTCTTATGCTTACGCTGCACCACGGGCAGGATGCAGTCACGGATATGTTGCTTAAGTCAAATGCAGCAATCAGTGCTCATTCAGTTAAAGGCCTGTTGCCCGTTGATTACCTGTTGCAGGGGTACTATAAAAACGTTATTTATCGTCACACATTTGTGGCCGGCAAAAATACCTTACTTAAATACTGGCATCTCATAAAGCCGTCATCCGTTGCGATACAATTTGAGCGCAGAAGACTCGATATCGGCTCGCAATCTATGGCTTTTTTTCTGCTCGTCTGCATGCGCTGCATAGAACAGGAAATGGGAAGAAAAATAAAAATAAAATACAAAGACGAAAGTATGCCCGATCATATCACCGGTGTATTCTCTATGGATGAAGTGATGCGGTTTATTGAGTGCATGCCTGATGAAATACTCCCGCCTTATCGTAAGCAAAGGCAGTATGTAAATTCGGTTTTATCGCTGCATGAAATAGAAAGGGATAGCCCTTATAACAAAAAATTATTTGCAAGGGTACAGCGGGGAAATTATATAATAAACCCACAACTTGTTTTTTATTGAGCGTTTGCTCTTTAGGGAAGCTCATTGAGTATGTTGAGAATTTATTTCTTTCATGCTTTATTATAGCATGAAAGGGATAGAATTGTGAGTTATTTCCTTGTCACTTTATATCACAAATTTATCCCTTGTTAAGTCTAACTTTCGATCACTATTCCTTATTAGGCAAACCGGAACAAGGATTAGCCTCATAGGAAGGATAAATTCTATAAATATTTCTGCCTGATCTCTGCAAAAAGATTTTCTGCGGGCATAAATGTTTTAAAAACAAGCCTGGATACTTTTTCT
>JAHEZC010000376.1 GCA_023251275.1 Parafilimonas sp.
ATTCTCATTGCTGTAATTATCACAGCATCTTTGGTGATTGCCATGTATGAAACTTATGCAGAGCGAAAAGTTGCCGCTTTAATGCAGGATCGCATCGGGCCAAACAGGGCTGGTCCTTTTGGTATCTTACAACCATTGGCAGATGGGCTTAAATTATTTTTCAAAGAAGAAATTATTCCAAACAGTTCAAATAAAATTTTATTTGTCCTTGGCCCTTCCCTTGCAATGCTGACAGCCATGATGACCTGTGCGGTTATACCCTGGGGCAGTAAACTGGAATTATTCGGAAGAAGTATTGATCTGCAGATTGCAGATATTAATATTGGTATCCTATATGTATTTGGTGTAGTCAGTTTGGGTGTATATGGTATTATGATAGGAGGCTGGTCATCAAATAACAAATTTTCTTTATTGGCGGCACTCCGCGGCGCCTCGCAGGTGATCAGTTATGAACTGGCAATGGGTATTTCGCTCATTGCATTACTTATGATGACAGAATCATTGAGCTTGAAAACAATTGTGGAGCAGCAAATGGCCGGCCATTGGGGCGGGTTTTTAGGATGGAATATTTTATATCAGCCGCTCAGTTTCTTAATATTTTTTATCTGTGCCCTCGCAGAATGCAACCGTACGCCATTCGATCTGCCTGAAGCTGAAAATGAGCTGAATATGGGTTATCACCAGGAATATTCATCCATGAAACTGGGTTTTTATTTGTTTGCAGAATATGTAAACATGTTTATCAGCAGCGCTATCATGGCCACCATTTTTTTTGGAGGCTACGATGTACCTTTTCTTGATGAAAGCGGCTTATCACCCAATCTTGCTGCTGTTATCGGCCTCATTTCATTAATGGTAAAGATCTGTTTCTTTATATTTCTCTTTATGTGGATACGCTGGACTCTTCCTCGCTTCCGGTATGACCAGTTAATGAATTTAGGCTGGAAGAAATTAATACCTCTTGCTCTTGTGAATATGTTGATTACAGGTGCAGTGATTCTGTGGAGAGCACATTAACCGGGGAGTTGAAACTGCAGAATATTTTTTTGAATAGTTGCATGGAAGATAAAGTTGGGTTCAATGATTTATAAAAATATTTTTGTGATCTTTAAAAGCTTAATGCTGAACGCCGAAAATTTTTAGAATGCAAGCCCTCACAAACAGAGTAAAACAGGTTAATCGGAGCCCGATGAATTTCTGGGAACGATTGTATTTGCCTGCAATACTAAAGGGCATGACAATCACATTTTCTCATATATTCAAAAAAAAACCAACCATAAATTATCCGGAGGAAAAGCGCCCTTTCAGTCCTGTTTTTCGTGGACTGCATGTATTGAACCGCGATGAAGAAGGACGTGAGCGTTGTACTGCCTGCGGGTTATGTGCAGTTGCATGCCCCGCTGAAGCTATTACAATGGAATCCGCTGAGCGTAAGCCAGGTGAAACAGATTTGTATCGTGAAGAAAAGTATGCAGCCCGCTACGAAATAAATATGCTGCGTTGCATTTTCTGCGGATTGTGCGAAGAAGCCTGCCCGAAGGACGCCATTTATTTAAGTGAAACTTTTACACCTGCAGATTTTACACGAAAAAAATTTATTTATAGCAAGGAGGATCTGCTGATACCAAATCCTCTTACAGAAGCGGAGAAGCTGGCAGAGGCAAAGGGAGAGACTGTTTAAAATTCAGATCTAAAATTATTTATAGACTATCATGCTTATAGTTAAAGACCGTAGCTAATTGCTTAAAAAAATGACTGCTTCCGAAATAATATTCTGGTTTTTAAGTGTGCTTGCTTTATTCAGTGCTATCATGGTGCTCATTAGCCGTAACCCTGTGCATAGTGTATTGTGGCTTATTGTTGTTTTCTTTGCAATTTCAGGTCATTATATTTTATTGAATGCTCAATTTCTTGCTATAGTAAATTTGATAGTATATGCGGGAGCTATAATGGTATTATTCTTATTCGTCATTATGCTGATGAACCTCAATACTGAAACAGAACCTCAACGAAACACATGGCTGAAAGTGATCGGTGTTATCTCAGGAGGATTGTTGTTGACAGTGATGGTTTCTGCAGCACGTTCCGCAGGTGAGCTTTCCAATAAGACTGCCTTGATCGGCGCGGGTGATATAGGACTCATACAAAATCTTGGAAAGGTGTTGTTTAATCAGTATGTAGTTCCTTTTGAAATAACAAGCGTACTTTTTTTGAGCGCTATGGTTGGGGCAGTAGTGATTGGGAAAAAAGATTAATTATTTTGAAAATTTGAAAATGGTGTCCAGGTGATAATTGTATTTTCAAATTTATAAATTTCAAATTGAAAATATGCCAATTCAATATTATATCGCTTTAGCCTCCGCCTTATTTTGCATAGGTGTTGTCGGCGTATTGACACGTCGTAATGCCATCATCATTTTTATGTGCATTGAATTAATGCTGAATGCGGTGAACCTGTTACTGGTTGCCTTTTCCAAAATGCCTTTCAACATTGCAGAAACAGGTGCTTCCAACGCTTCGGCGGGAGCAGATGCACAATTATTTGTTTTCTTTATTATGGTGGTTGCCGCAGCAGAAGTAAGTGTTGGCCTTGCTATTATTGTGATGATGTACAGAAATGTACATTCTGTGGATATTAATTTTTTAAACAGGTTAAAAAATTAAACAACCATTATTTGTGCAGTACAAAAAAACAGATTTTTAAAAAATGTGTAAGATGGGTCAGCCTTTCAATCTTCTGAGGAAAGGCAGAGATGTAAAACTTAAAATTTTTCTTTGAGACCGGGCTTATGAATAATTTAGTTTATTTGGTACCCTTTTTTCCCCTTGCAGGTTTTCTGTTCAATGGGCTTTTGCGGAAGCAGTTACCGAAAAGCCTGATTGGTATTATTGGATGTGCTTCAGTGCTCGCTTCATTTATCGTCAGCATTCTGCTATTTATTCAAATCAGGTCACATGGGTCTTTACCCGTACATCCGCTCTTTACTTTTATCAACACTGGTTCTTTTAAAATTGACTTCGCCTTCCAGGCTGATTCGCTTTCATGTTTGTTTTTATTGATCATTACCGGTGTAGGCTTTCTCATTCATGTTTATTCCACTTCATATATGCATGAAGAGCCCCTGGAGCACTACGGGAGATATTTTGCTTATCTCAATCTCTTTGTATTTTCTATGTTGATGCTGGTTCTCGGCGCAAATTATGTGATTATGTTTATTGGGTGGGAAGGAGTGGGCTTATGTTCTTATTTATTGATTGGATTTTGGTTTAAGAATGACAGTTACAACTATGCGGCAAAAAAAGCCTTCTTTATGAACCGCATTGGCGACCTCGGCTTTTTAATTGCTGTTTTTTGGATGCTTTCAAAACTAGGCACAGCCAATTATTCAGAGGTATTTGAAAATGCCGGAAAACTTTCGTCAGCAGATGTTACAGCTATCACACTTTTACTTTTCGTAGGTGCAATAGGCAAGAGTGCACAGATACCGCTATACACTTGGCTGCCCGATGCAATGGCAGGCCCTACGCCAGTATCCGCACTGATACACGCCGCAACAATGGTCACTGCAGGTATTTATATGATTGCGCGAAGTCATGTTCTGTATTCTTTGAGCGAGGTTTCTCAGAATGTTGTAGCGATAGTCGGTCTGGCTACAGCAATTCTTGCAGCAACGATTGCCATGTATCAGAACGACATAAAAAAGGTGCTTGCTTATTCCACTGTAAGCCAGTTAGGATTTATGTTTCTTGCGTTAGGCGTTGGTGCATACACAACAGGTGTATTTCATGTGATGACACATGCTTTTTTCAAAGCCCTGTTGTTTCTCGGCGCAGGATCCGTTATTCATGCTATG
>JAHEZC010000377.1 GCA_023251275.1 Parafilimonas sp.
CATGATCGGTGCATCAATCGTTCCCTTTTCGATCAGTAATTTTCCATGCACCATGCCGAGATAATATTTCTCCACTTCTCTTCCCTCAAATAACATGGAAAACTGTTTGTGAGTCGCCTCGTCTTTGGCAAATACAATTACACCGCTTGTATATTTATCCAAACGGTGCACGGTGAAAATTTTCCCGAACTTGTTTTCAAGCATCTGTTTCAATGAAATTTCTTTCCCTTCCCGGTCGGGAATGCTGAGTAACCCAGCAGATTTATTAACTGCAATAAAAAAATTGTTTTCGAAAATTATTTCGTATTTCATTTTCTTAAGCCTCCCTTTTAGGAGAGGTTTGGGGGGGCTTTTTCCTTACAAAAGCCTGGTTCATATATTTCAATAAGCGGATCTCTTTTTCTGTGAGGAAACGGTATTTGCCCCTTTCCACATTTTTCTTGGTAAGATTTGCAAACATTACCCGGTCAAGATTTTTAATATCGTACCCGAGATGCTCAAATAAACGCCGCACAATACGATTGCGACCGCTGTGCACTTCAATGCCTATTATGGATCTGTCTTTCGCATCTGCATAAGCTAACATATCAGCAGCTATCAGGCCATCTTCCAATGTAACGCCATTCAATATTGCATCATAATCTTTTTTAGCAAGAGGCTTGTCTAACTTTACCTCATAAATTTTTTTTACTTCATAAGAAGGGTGCGTAAGCTTTTGGGCAAGCTCGCCATCATTGGTTAAAAGTAAAACGCCGGTAGTATTCCTGTCAAGCCTTCCGACAGGATACACTCTTTCTTTTGTTGCACGATGAAGGAGGTCAAGCACCGTTTTTCTTCCCTGCGGATCTTCGGTGGTTGTTATATAATCTTTTGGCTTATTAAGAAGGATATACACAGTACTTTTTTGTAAAAAAACCTGGTTGCCTTTTACAACTATTTTATCTTTTGGAGATACTTTGAATCCGGGTTCAGAAATTTTGGTCCCGTTTACCGTTACTATTCCCTGCTTCACCAATTCTGCCGCTTCGCGTCTCCCACATATTCCCGCATGCGCAATGAATTTATTAAGAGGCATGAATTCTGTTTCCGGTTGCAGGTTTCTGGTTTCCGGCTGAATGGTTTCAATTTTATTTTTGAGGCCGAAACGCTTTTTTGAGAAGCTTTTATTTTCTTTTTGTAATCGGTTCCTTCCAATTTCTCTTTTCCCTTCTTCCCTTGTATCTTGTCTCTTGTATCCTGTATCCTGTATCCTGTCTCTTGTATCTTCCTTCTTGTCTCTTGTATCCTTCTTCCTGTATCCTGTATCTTGTATGTTGTATCTTGTATCTCCCTTCTTGTTTCTTGTATCCTGTTTCTTGTATCCTGCATCCTCCCCTCCAAACCTTGTTCCTTGTGCCTGCTCTCTTTTCTTTCTTCTGAATTCTTCTCCTGCTGCTCTTGCTTCTGCTTTTATTTTTTTCTTTTCCTGGCGGAGCGCCTCTTTCTTTTTAGCGCCGGTTGGTTCTTTATTGATAAACTTTTGAAATGCTTGTTTACTCATGATCTTAATGTTTGCTGTTTTGCAACAGGAACTGCAAATGTACAAAAAAGCCTTCCCGTTAAGAGAAGGCTTTCAACAATGAAATGATAAACTGTTATTTTGTTCCGTTGTTCCGTTTCATATCCTGCAGTTTATCTAACTGATCCTGAGTAAGCACCGAATTAAAATTCTCTTTCTGCTGATCCATCAACGACCTGAGCTTTTCTTTCTTTTCATCCGGAAGAAGCGTATTGTCAGAAAAAACGTTTTTCATCTGGGTGTGTAAATCTTCCTGCTTTGATTTTATGGATGCAACCTGCTCGTCTGTGAGATTCAATTGCTGCTTCATTTTTTGCAAACGAGCTTCGCGGGCCTGCTGCATTTTGTCCTGTGCTTTTTGCTTTAGCTCTGCGAGTTTATTTTTTTGCTCAGGGGTAAATACATTTTGCATTTGCTCCTTTTGTTCCTGCTGCAATGCCGCACGTTTTTTCCGGTATTCGCCCATGGTCATATCATTGTCTTTGGCAAGGTCAGCTAATTTCTTAGCGTAATCTTCATGCAATGACTTTAACCGTTTCTGTTGTTCGTATGTCAAATTAAGTTGATGCTGAATATTCCTGTGCATTCTTTGCATTCGTTCTCCAAAATGTTTTCTCATGTTGTTGTGAATGCTGTCAGGAGATGTGTTGGTATTGGTTTTTTGGGCTTGTGAAATTGCGACAAACAACAGCAGGGAAAAACTGATGCATGCGAATCTCTTTTTCATAAATTATAATTTTATTTTCCTCTCAGACAAGAACATGGAGCGGAGGTTTAATGTGGCTTAAATCACTTTTGAGAAAAATGATGAGCGAAAAAAATGGGTGAGGCAGGAATCAATTAAACGTTTTCTTTGTTTGCAAGCTGCCCGCAGGCTGCGTCAATATCTTTGCCGCGGCTTCTTCTCAATTTTACATTTACCCTGTGTGCTTCGAGATAATTGATGAAGTTCTGAACAGTGTTTTCATCAGGATTTGAAAAATTAAACCTGTCAATATGGTTGTATTCAATAATATTAATAAGATCAGCCGGGACCTGCCGGTAAATTTTTACCAGTTCTTCCGCATCCTTTTGTGAATCATTGAAATTCTTAAACAGGATATATTCAAAGGTGATCTCATTTTTAGTGAGCTTATAAAAATAATTGAGCGCATCAACCAATGCACGAATATTGTTGCTTTCGTTAATGGGCATTATTTCATTTCGTTTTTTATCGTTTGCCGCATGCAATGACAATGCAAGTTTGAAACGAACTTTATCATCACCCAGTTTTTTTATCATTTTTACAATGCCGGCTGTGGAAATAGTGATGCGGCGTGGACTCATGCCGAGGCCATCTTCGGCAGAAATTCTATCTATCGCTTTCAGCACATTATTGTAATTGAGCAAAGGCTCACCCATACCCATGAATACAATATTGGAAATTTTTTTATCGTATTCTTTTTCACTCTGCTGGTTGATCATTGATACTTCGTCATAAATTTCGTCGAACGTAAGATTGCGTGAACGCTCCATATATCCCGTGGCGCAGAATTTACAATTCAGGCTGCAGCCGATTTGTGAAGACACACAGGCGGTTTTTCTTTCTTCTGTTGGAATTAATACGCTTTCCACCAAATGACCGTCGTATGTTTTGAAACGGGTCTTGACCGTGCCATCAGAACTGTATTGTGTAGCATCAATGGTTAACGCAGGTAAGGAAAAATTTTCTGAAAGGTTATGACGAAGTTCTTTACTAAGGTTAGTCATGGCATCAAAACCATGTGCATGTTTTTGCCAGAGCCATTCGTGCACCTGTTTGGCGCGGAATTTTTTTTCTCCGATGTAAAGAAAATATTCTTCGAGTTCAGGAAGAGCTAAGTGACGGATATTTTTTTGCTGCGTAGAAATCATCAGGCAAAGATAAGAAGCCCCTGACCCCTGAAGGGGAATTTTTTGTGGATAGGATTATAATTTTTTTGATGCGAGATGAAAAAATAAAGAAGAGTGTAAGCCAAAAACCTAATGGTTATTCTTCTGGCAGCTACATCAAAATTCGCTCTGATTATACAATTGTAACGATTATCTTGCGCAATCAAAATACGCTCCCTTTAGGGAGATGGAGGGCTTCATGAAAGCAGCATATATTATTGACGCAGTAAGAACACCGATTGGCCGGTACGGCGGTAAACTCAGCAGTTTCCGGCCCGACGATTTGCTGGCACACGTGATCCGCGCAGTATTGCAAAATCATGAAACAATTGACCTGCGCGCCATTGAAGATGTGATAGCGGGAGATGCAAACCAGGCG
>JAHEZC010000378.1 GCA_023251275.1 Parafilimonas sp.
CCCTTCGCAAAATGCTTTGATATAAAGTCCTGTACCTCCAACCATAACGGCAAAGCTGGCTGACTGAAAAATTTCATTTACCGCATTCAGGGCATAGGTTTCAAAAGTCTGTGCCGTAACAGTGTCGAATATAGAATGAGAATTGATAAAATAATGTTTTATGCTTTGCAGTTCTTCGGATGCAGGCTTGGCAACACCAATGTTTAATTCTTTGAAACACTGCCGTGAATCTGCAGAAATGATGGATGTTTTGAGCTGTTTGGCAAGTTCCAGTGAAAGAGCAGTTTTACCCGAAGCTGTAGGTCCCGCTATAATAATAACTGTGTTTTTATAAGTACTCATCAATAATAGTTGTAAAGACTATCACGCAAAGAGTGAGAAGTAAGCACTAAACAGAGACAGTCCATATATTATTATCAAAAGAATTACGATGATTATCCGGCAGACTTTAAATGAAAAGTCAGGCTGTTTTTATTTTCGTATCAACTTTTTAATATATCAGCACATCCATTTCACCCTCACGAAAAAAATCACATTTATTTCGGCAGCACATAATTTGTTACATCTTCCAGGGTAATTATTTTCCCGGAAAGAATAATCAATCTCTCAACCACATTTCTTAATTCACGAATATTACCTGTCCAGTTATGTTTCTGCAGTGCCTCCAGTGCTTTCTTATCAATATTTTTTTTGGCCTGGCCGTATTCAGCCGCAATATCTTCTAAAAATTTATTTACCATGAGCGGAATATCTTCTCTCCTTTCATTCAATGATGGCACATGAATTAATATTACCCCAAGTCTGTGATAAAGGTCAAGCCTGAAATTTTTTTCCTCTACTTCTTTCAGCAAATCTTTGTTGGTTGCTGTGATTACCCTTACATCCACAGCAATTTCTTTATCACCACCAACCCTGGTGATTTTCCCTTCCTGCAAAGCACGCAGTACTTTTGCCTGTGCACTCAAACTCATATCGCCGATTTCATCAAGGAACAATGTGCCACTATTTGCCTGCTCAAATTTTCCTATCCGCTGCTTTATGGCTGAGGTGAAAGAACCTTTCTCATGACCGAATAATTCACTTTCTATTAATTCTCCCGGAATAGCAGCACAGTTCACCTCGACTAATTGCCCCTGAGCTCTGTTACTTTTTTCGTGGATCCACCTTGCTACCAATTCTTTGCCGGTTCCGTTTTCACCCGTAATTAAAATTCTTGCCTCAGTAGGAGCAACTTTCTCAATCGTTTCTTTAATCCGCGTTATTGCTTCGCTTTCACCGATCATTTCCTGCACATGGTTTATCCTGCGCTTTAGGATACGTGTTTCTTTACTTAGCAGGTTTCTGTCAAGCGCATTGCGAATGGTAATAAGCAGCCGGTTCAGATCAGGCGGCTTAGCCACATAATCATAAGCTCCTTTTTTAACCGCATCCACAGCAGTTTCAATAGTGCCATGGCCGCTTATCATTATCACGGGAATATCAGGGTTTTTTTCATTTGCCCTGGAAAGGAATTCCAATCCATCCATTTTCGGCATTTTGATATCACATAAGATCACATCATAATTTTTTTCATTAAAAAGTTTCCATCCCTCTTCGCCGTCTGCCGCTTCTTCTACTTTAAAACCTTCATAACTAAGAATTTCATTCAGCGTTTTCCGGATTGCTCTTTCATCATCAATGATCAAAATATTGGCCATAAGAAAAAACTTGTTTAGGCCGCTAAGATAAGATGATTGTCTTCGTATTATCTCCGAATTTTTTACAGGCTGAGCTTTAATCCTCCATAGAAATTCCTGGCAGATGCCGGATTAAAATACCTGCCCCCAAAGGCATTGATATCATTGCCTAAGCTGTATCGCTGGTTCAGCAAATTATCAATGCCCGCAAAAAGATTAATTATGGATTGACGAATGTGAATTCTCTTACCCAATTGTACCTGGAGCAACCTGTATGCTTTTGCATCAGCGGTGTTTGCATCATTCAACGGAAGGGATGAAGTATAATTCAGTATAATATTTATATAATAGCCTTTCCGTGAATTTATATCCGCACCACTCACATTAATAGTTCGCGGCACACCTGTGAGCTTATGGTCTGAATAATCAGTGCTCCCGATTACATATTGATTAAAGCGATATGGCTGGTAACTGAGACTATTCCATACAGTAAGCATAGAAATAAATTTTATATCATTGCTGATAAGACGTGCTTTGAACCAGACTTCGACCCCTTTCTGAATGGTACTTCCTGCATTTACAAAATACTCGCCTCCCGATGATGCCACTCTTCTGACAATGGCATCTTTAAGGTTGTAATAATAAAATGATGCATTGAAATCAACTTTGTTTTTAAACATCGAACCTTTTATACCTGCTTCGTAATTCCAGCCGAATTCCGGCTCGAGATCACCATAATAATTTCCGTCTGACGGCCTTATCTCGGCAATAGTAGGGGGTGAAAAACCTTTTGCAACGATGCCATAAAAAGAAACTGCCTGATTGATGTGATACAATGCACTGAAACGTGGCGCTGCCACGGGACCTGCATTTTTTGTCTGGGGGTACGGAAGTACCATATCAGTCGTTCTGTCGTACCAGTAATGGATTTCATTCCTGCTGATACCGGCCTGCAAAAAAAGATTTGAACCAATATTCGCACTCAATTGTGCAAATATGAAATACTGGGTTACATGAAGCAGGTCTTTGAACTGAACCGTATCAGCCAGACCGGATTTGTTGCCATAATTATCATCATGAGTAGTGTTGTATTGCATTTCTGCCCCTGCCAGTCCCTGTAATTTAAATTGCTCTTTTTGAAGATTATAAGAAAAAGCCGTCCTCATCCCATAATTCCATTCATTTCTTTTTTCATAATTGGTAAGAAAAGGGTTTTTATAGTCAGTATGATTAATAACTGCTGAAGCCGTGTTAGCGAAATTTTTACCGATAAATGATTTCAATGAAGCACCGGTAAAAAAAGTTTTATTATACACCCCTGTTTGGTTTTCGACTGTGCCGGTACGTGCCTGCTTTGAAGCAGAGTCAAACTGCCGCTGGGTAAGACCTCCCGGAGTTTCGTAGTGCAGATTGGTATAAAATGCAAGAAAAGATAATTGTTGTTTCGAATTAATATCAGCCTGTCCGCTCCATTTAACCACATCCTTTCTCAGTGCGGATTGTGTGCGGTATCCATCGCATTGTACATGGCTTTGCTGAAGGCTGGAAAAAAAATGTGAGGATCCGGCCTGCCATCCCGCCTGTTCATTAAAAAGACCAAAAGAGCCTCCTGCAAATGTTGCATTGAAAGAACTCCTGGTATTAAATTTCCCTTTGCCGGACTGTAATAATATTGCGCCTCCTGTGTTGGCGCCATACATGCTCGATGACGGGCCTTTTATTATTTCTGCTGAATATATATTGTTCAAGTCAACAAGATTGATATATGTATTGCCTGATGCATCTGTAAGGGGAATATCATCCCAGTAAATTTTTACATTTCTTACACCAAATGGGGAGCGCAGTAAACTTCCGCGGATAGATATGCGGTAACTTCCCGGTGATCTTTCTTCCATTCTTACTCCGCTAATGGTATTCATAGCAGGAACAAAAGAAGCTGCTCCGTCAAAACGATGAAGATCACTATTGCTCAGTATCGCTATTGATGCAGGTACATCTTTCCATTTTGAATTTGACGCAAAAGCTGTGACTGTAACATTCTGCAGCGAGACCGTGTCGTTCAAAAAAGCAGTTGTGTCTTTATGTTGTGCAATCAGATGGTAAGAACTTATACAGAGTAAAAGACAATAGCAGGTTTGTTTCATGTATTCAAAAATTAAAAATCCCGCT
>JAHEZC010000379.1 GCA_023251275.1 Parafilimonas sp.
CAAGCCGGCTGGCGCAGTCAAATCCATATTGGAAAGGACTTTCACCGGGCGAACAATATACTGCTGACGGTTTTCCTACGGGTTATGGCCGTTATGCACAGGATGTATTGATACCGGCATTTATTGCTGCCTATACAGGCAAAAGCCCCGATGCTGCGCCACTTATTACGCAATCCAATCCAAATATTAAATCCAATCCATTTAGCGGAATCAAGCCTTTGCCCAACTGGCGTGTAACTTATACCGGTCTTACGAGGATTCCTGCATTGGCCGATTTGTTCAGCAATATTACCATTACCCATGGTTACAGCAGTACATTAAGCATGAACAGTTTTACAAGCGCTTTACTGTACAATGATCCCTTTCACTATAGTGCTCCTGCATTTATAGACCCTGTTTCGGGTAACTATGTGCCATTTTTCCTGGTTCCTAATATCACCATCCAGGAGCAGTTTGCTCCATTGATTGGGTTTGATGTTACCACCCCCAGTCAAATGAACATGCGGTTTGAATTTAAGAAAAGCAGGCAGTTAAGTCTCAGCTTATATGATTACCAGTTAAGTGAAGTCAGGAGCACTGAATGGAGTTTCGGCGGCACTTACAGAAAACGCGGGGTAAACCTCCCGATCAAAGTGCCATTCATGAAGAACCAGACAGGCGGCAATGATCTGAATGTAAGTCTTGACCTTTCCATGCGGGATGATACGCAAAGTAACAGTCATTTAGACCAGGCCAACGCTTACAGTACGGGCGGGCAGAAAGTAATAACTATTCAGCCATCAATAGACTATATAATAAGTAACCGGGTAGATTTAAAATTGTATTTCGACCAGCAAAAAATTATTCCCTATATTTCGACCTCAGCGCCGGTTACCAATACAAGAGCGGGCATCCAGATACGGATATCTCTTGCACCGCAATAAGGGGATGTTTTTGCCTCTTGATTTTTATTTTATTTTGGAAAAGATCTGTTGTAAAATATGAAAATACATTCCGGGGAACTATCACAAAAAATCCTTCAAAAAATAGCTTATTTTAAACGATAAAATGCTTTATATTCCGTACTTTCGTCCGCTATCAGATTTCCTGTCAGACTCTTCCCGTTTGGAAGGATTATAATGATGCTCATTGCTTGAAAAAAGCAGATTCTATTAATACTATGCGTGAAGATTTACAGACGAGTGCAGCTCCCAAGGAAAACGGCTACGATGCTGAAAGCATACAGGTTCTCGAAGGTTTGGAAGCAGTGCGCAAACGCCCTGCCATGTACATTGGTGATGTGAGCGTAAGAGGCCTTCATCACCTCGTGTATGAAGTGGTAGACAACAGCATTGACGAAGCATTGGCGGGATACTGCAAAAATATAAACGTCTCCATTTTTGAAGATAACAGTATCCAGGTAGAAGACGATGGCCGCGGCATTCCTACAGGTATTCATCAGAAAGAAGGCGTGAGCGCTTTGCAGGTTGTGATGACCGTGTTACATGCAGGCGGTAAATTTGATAAGAACACCTATAAAGTTTCCGGCGGATTACATGGAGTGGGGGTAAGCTGTGTAAATGCTTTGAGCAGCGTGCTGCATGTGTCTGTGCATCGTGAAGGGAGAATTTTCGAGCAGGAATATCATCAAGGTCATCCGCAATATCCGGTACGTGAAATCGGCGAATCTGATAAAACCGGCACAATTGTTCATTTTTGGCCTGATGCCACTATTTTTCAAACTACCACATACAATAAAGATATTCTTGAGGGCAGATTGCGGGAACTCTCCTATCTCAATAAAAAGGTAACCATTATTCTTAACGACCGGCGGGAAAAAGATGAGAATGGTAATATTTATTCCAAAACTTTTTACAGTGAAGGCGGTATAGTAGAATTTGTGGAAATGCTTGATCAGAGTGCAAAGCGCATTCCGCTTATTCCAAAAACTTTGTATGTGGAAGGCCACGATGAGGCCAGCAATGTTGCGGTTGATGTGGCGCTTACTTATAACAATGATTTCAAGGAACATATTTTTTCATACGTTAATAATATTAATACAATTGAAGGGGGTACGCATGTAAGCGGCTTCCGGACTGCACTCACACGCGTTTTCAAAAGCTATGGCGATAAACAGGGCTTGTTTGAAAAAGCGAAAGTGGAAGTGGAAGGTGATGATTTTCGGGAAGGTCTTACGGCCATTGTTTCAGTAAAAGTACCTGAACCACAATTTGAAGGACAAACCAAAACTAAACTTGGAAACAGTGAAGTGAGCGGTATTGTACAAACGACAGTAAGCCGAGTATTGGAAGCATACCTTGAAGAAAACCCGAGAGAAGCCAAAAATATTATCAGCAAAGTGATACTCGCGGCGCAGGCTCGTGTAGCTGCCAAAAAAGCACGTGAGCTTGTACAGCGCAAAACAGTATTAAGCGGAAGCGGGTTACCTGGTAAACTTGCGGATTGCAGCGAACGTGATCCTGAAAAATGCGAACTGTATTTAGTGGAAGGAGATTCTGCAGGCGGTACAGCCAAACAGGGGAGGGAAAGAAGTTTCCAGGCTATTCTCCCCTTGCGCGGAAAAATTCTCAACGTAGAAAAAGCAATGGAGCATAAAATCTACGAAAATGAAGAAATACGCAACATCTTCAGCGCAATGGGCGTAAGCATTGGTACCCCCGATGACCCGAAAGCGCTGAACCTCGCAAAGCTTCGTTATCACAAACTGATCATCATGACCGATGCTGATGTGGATGGCAGTCATATAGCAACTTTAATCCTCACATTCATCTTCCGTTACATGAAAGAGCTCGTAGAGCAGGGCCATGTATATATTGCACAACCGCCATTATATCTAATTAAAAAGGGGAAAGAGCAGGAGTATGCATTTGATGAAGAACAGCGCAAAATCCTGGTCGAAAAGATTGGAGCCGGAAAGGAAGAAGGTGTAAATATTCAACGGTACAAGGGTTTGGGCGAAATGAATGCTAACCAGCTTTGGGAAACCACCATGGATCCTTCACGAAGAACATTAAAGCAGGTAACAATAGAAAGCGCTGCAGAAGCTGACCGCATCTTCAGCATGCTGATGGGCGATGAAGTAGCCCCGAGAAGAGAATTTATCGAGAGCCATGCAAAATATGCCCGAATAGATGTCTGATGAGAATTACGAGCAATGATCTATACTTACGCCATGAGGGAGCTCATTATGCCCGTTGATTTATCAGTTGCGGCCTTTCCGAAATCTTTTATATTTTATTGAAAACCCCAACCCGCCTGCTGAAAAATTTTTCGTGTAATTCATTTTTCCGGAATGATTTTATCCATAACTTTTGTGCCTGAATGATTTTTCGGACACTTAGTATTATTTACTTATCAAAAACGAGCTATGCCACAGAAAAAAATTTTATTGAACGAATCTGAAATGCCTGGTTATTGGTACAATATCATTGCAGACATGCCCGTCAAGCCCCTGCCTCCTCTCCATCCCGGTACAAAGCAACCTGTTGGTCCGGAAGACCTTGCGCCTATTTTCCCAATGGAGCTGATCAAACAGGAAGTAAGCCCGGTACGATATATTGAAATTCCTGATGAAGTGCGTGAGATTTACCGTATCTGGCGGCCTACGCCTTTACTACGTGCTTACGGACTCGAAAAGATGCTTGATACCCCCGCAAAAATTTATTATAAGTACGAAGGAGTAAGCCCTAGTGGTTCGCATAAACCAAATACTGCCGTACCACAGGCTTATTATAACAAGCAGGAAGGTGTAAAACGTATTACCACTGAAACAGGAGCAGGTCAATTGGGAACAGCGATCAGCTTTGCATGTGCCCAATTTGATCTGCAATGCGAAGTT
>JAHEZC010000380.1 GCA_023251275.1 Parafilimonas sp.
TAAAAAATTACTTGCGGAAAAACAACATTGATTTTAAAGGATCTGTTCCGTGGTACACAGTTTCTGTAAAGCTCGATATGGAAGCAAGGGGACTAATTATCACAGAGTTTGAAAAAGGCAAAAAAATGCATAGGCTGAAATAAACAACGGGCAAAGCATTTAAAAAAACCTTTCGAATTAAGAAACAAATCATGCATCCTCTTTTCTACTATCCGCCTTATGGCAATAAATTTGTACCCCTGTTATCATTTCAAATCTTAAAATATAATACTTATGGCATTTACATTACCGGCTTTACCTTATGCGTATGAGGCGTTGGAGCCGCATATTGACAGGCTTACCATGCAAATTCACCACGATAAGCATCACCAGGCTTATGTGGATAACCTCAATAAAGCCATTGCAGGTTCAGAGCATGAAAACAAAAGTCTCGAAGAATTGATTGCTAGTGCGGGCAAGATTTCTCCCGCTGTACGCAACAATGGCGGAGGACATTGGAACCATTCCTTCTTTTGGGAAATACTGGCAGGCAATGCCGGCGGCGCACCGACTGGTATGGTCTCAGATGCCATTAATGCCGCATTCGGTTCATTCGATGCATTCAAAGAAAAATTTTCCAACGCAGGCATGACCCGGTTTGGCAGCGGCTGGGCTTGGCTGATTTCAAAAGATGGTAAGCTGGAAGTAAGCTCCACACCTAACCAGGATAATCCTTTGATGGATGTTGCTGAAATAAAAGGCACACCTATTCTTGGTGCGGATGTGTGGGAGCATGCTTATTATTTAAAATACCAGAACCGGAGAGCAGAATATCTTGCAGCATTCTGGAATGTGATCAACTGGAATAAAGTGGCCGAACACCTCGGAGCCGTAAAATAGTTTTCCGGAAAAACTTTTGGGTTATGTTGCGCTAATGTAACCCAACTTTTGCATTTTTTTGGGTTATATTCTATTAATATAACTCAAACATATCCATAAGCTTTCAGGTTGACAACCTTTAAAAGGTTGTCAACCCTTATCCTACAACCGTTTTTCCAAAGGGCATCATGGAAATCTCCACCAATTTGAAATGCTGTCGCGCAAAGGGAATACCAATGATGGTAATGAATAACAATATTCCAAAGACGATATGAACACATGCAGTATAAAGCCCGCCGCACAGCAGCCAGATGATATTGCAGAGCAGTGATAAGCATCCTGTATTGTTTGAATCGCTGATCACTCTTTTCCCAAATGGCCAGAGTACCAGTCCCGCAATCTTAAAACATTGCAAACCCCAGGGTAACCCCACTACGGTAATACATAAAACAAACCCGCCCACTATATATCCCAACGCGGCTAACAGACCGCCAAATACAAGCCAGATGATATTGCCGATAAAGTTCATAACAGGAATGTTTCAGAAACGCTGCAAGTATATGTAATTGTTTTAAAGGGAAATGAAAAAATCTGAAGCTCGCTCTATTTTAATGAGATCTGCCTGATATACTCTTCAAACAAAATAACTTTTTTCGCATCTGCAGCATCGAATAAAAATGGCTGCACATCTTTTGCCATTTCTTTCTATTTCAGGCAGTGTGAGCTTGATGCAATAATTTTTCCAGATGCTTTATTCTTTTGTCAAGCGTTTTGCTTTTGATCATTTGTGCATAGTGAGCTAATTTGTTTCGGTCAACTGTTTGTTGCATTTCAGCATAATTCATGCGCTGCGCCTGCATATCTTTTATCGTATTAAGGCTGCCTGTAAGATACTGGTAATCGAGTAATGCCTTTTCGGGTTCAGCTATTAAGACGGGCAGTTTGTCCTTATGCAGAATTCGGTAACCAAAATACAACGCAGGTTTCAGCGAGCGGTAATTGAAAGTGCCTGCCGATGTGGTATAAGTGATCGTTTTGCGGGTAGTAATTGCCTGCATGCTATATACCGCTTCCGGAATAAAATGATAAAACCCCAACGCAGACTCCAGCGAGATATAGGAAGGTTGGTACAAACAATTGCTGATGCGGAACAGCAACAATTCAATCCAGATCAAATGATTTCTTTTTTGACAAGTAGGAACAAATGCAGGAAATAAAATCGCAGTTCCCGGATAGTGAGAGGGAATGGTTTCGTTTGGCTGTTTATCGTCCCGAAAGTCTTATACTCCTGGTTTTTCACCGGGCCATTACATAACCGCTGCTTCTTCCGCCAGACTCAGTTTTCATCAACACTTTTTTCTCCAGCAGGTCATTGATATCCCGAAGCGCAGTATCATGCGAACACTTTGCTATTTTAGCCCATTTGGTCGTTGTGAATTTGCCATCAAAGCCATCGAGTAATTTATTCAGCAATAAAATTTGTCGCTGATTAAAAATAGTTTTCTCATGTTCTTTCCAGAATGCAGCTTTTTTCAGCACCTGCGACAGTATCTCTTCTGATTCATTCAATGCCCTGGCAAGACATTGAAGAAACCATTCGAGCCATTCCGTGATATCAAGATCACCGCGCTGTGTTTTTTCCAGTATGGTGTAATATGCATTTCTATCTTTACGTATCTGTGCACTCATGCTGTAAAAGCGTTGTGCTGTCTGGTCTGCACGCGCAAGCTGCATGTCTGCAACGGCTCTTGCTATTCTGCCATTGCCATCGTCAAAGGGATGAATGGTGACAAACCACAAATGTGCAATGGCTGATTTTAGTACGGGGTCTATGCCGGTTGCAGTATTGAACCATTTCAGAAAATTATTCATTTCATCCGGCAGCAATTCAGCAGCAGGCGCTTCGTAATGTACTGTTTCTTTCCCCATTGGCCCGCTCACTACCTGCATAGGATCATGCGGAAGATTATTACGCCATGCGCCCACCACGATTTTATGCATACCACTTCTGCCTGTGGGAAACATGGCGGCATGCCAGCCAAACAATCTTTCTTCAGTCAGCAGTTGGTGAAAATTTTGCGTTGCATCGAGCATCATCTCTACCACACCTTCCACGAGGCGATCAACAGTTACCATTCCCGCTATATCTATCCCAAGTTTACGGGCAATAGAAGAACGAACCTGCGCTGCATCCAGTGACTCACCTTCAATTTCGCTGCTCTTTAAAACATCGAGGGTGAGTGTCTGCAAAGTAGCTTCTGACTGCAACGCAAAGCCCAGTCTTTCCATTTTGCCCAGCAGTTTTCCCTGTTGATGCCGCAGATCGGTGAGTAAAAGATGCAGCCTTTCGGCATCCCAATGAAACGAGGGCCATTTTGCCAACTGATGGATAAAAACACTCATTCTACGCAGATTATTCGTTAAATATAGTCATTATTATACGCAAATAGAAATTTACTACGCAGATTATGCGTTGAATAACAAATATTCAATGAAGGTTAGGCATGCTATAAGAGCTGCCATTCTCGCTGATGTAAAAGAAAAGATAAGGGTACTGATAGATTCCTGCGGGGAACTAAAATAAAAACACTGCATCCGATCTATTCATAGTTGCATTCAACCGACCCCGGATTATTTCCTTTTTTGGTCAATAACAGCAAAGGCAGGAAGTAAAATAGTTATATGCTCCGTGAGAGTAGTAGCGGTCACATCCTGTGAAGATCAAACCACCATTTATAAGTCATCTTCCCCTCTTTATCATACAATCTTCCTTCATGATGAATAGAGCCATCGCTGTTAATGGTATATATATTTTCAAATTGCACAGCGGCGGGCTTATCCGGAAACATTCCTTTTACCACAAACTTCCCGCTTGTATCAAAAGAGGCAGTTCCCGCAGAAGTAGTTGTATAACCGTTTGACGCTTTTTCAAGATCAAAATACCTTATTTCATTTTGGTTATCGTCAGC
>JAHEZC010000381.1 GCA_023251275.1 Parafilimonas sp.
GAATTGCCCACTGAATCAAGGGCAGTAAAGCTCAGGTAATTAGGGTTTTTAATCGGGTCATATTCCATCGGGGCAGATTTATCTATTTTAGCGATCAATGTAACTGCCCTGCCACTCCTTTGTTTGGCCGATGCAATGGTGTCGTAAGTGGTCACATCACCCATAAAGCTTATCAGTGTTGCAATGGCAACGGCAATCAGTACAAGCGCTGCAATATGTATCTTCTTCATTCGGGGAATTTTCAAAGGCAAAGTTATTATAAAAACAACATGAAAAAATGATGTTTGTCAAACACTGTCGTTAAAAGAATAATCTTTAAGGAAATTGAAAATAACCGGCAAGACAGAATGCAGGAGGGTTATTAAAATATTTTGCCCGATATAATTTAAGATCAGGACAATAACTTTGCTTTATAAATAAACAGCTATGAGTGTCTCAAATGCAGAAGTACAGCAAATAGCAGAAAATACTGATGAAAAAGATCTGCAGGTGATTGCTGAAAAAATAATCAACGGGCAACGGATCAGTTTCGATGAAGGTGTGCTTCTTTTTGAAAAGGCCCCACTCCCCTATCTCGGTGCTCTTGCCAATTGGGTGCGTGAGCAAAGGCATGGGAATAAAACTTATTTCAACCGAAATTTTCATATTGAACCAACAAACGTATGTGTGTTTTCCTGCACCTTCTGCTCGTATTCAAGATTGTATGCACATCGCGAAGAAGGCTGGGAACTCAGTATGGACGAAATGCTGAATATAGTAAAAAGCTATGACGGCAAACCTATCACAGAAGTGCATATTGTAGGCGGTGTGCATCCTAAAATGAATTTGTACTTCTTTGAAGAATTGATAAAAAAGATAAAAGCGCATCGCCCTGGTTTGCACATTAAAGGGTTTACAGCCGTGGAATTGGATTATATGTTTCGCAAGGCAAAGCTTTCTGTGGAAGATGGATTAAAACTATTGCATGAAGCGGGTTTGGATTCTCTTCCTGGTGGCGGTGCAGAAATTTTTCATCCTGAAATACGCGAGCAAATCTGTGCCGACAAAGTAGGTGCCGATGGGTGGCTGTTTATACACGAAACTGCGCATCAGCTTGGTATGCATACTAATGCAACAATGTTATATGGTCATGTAGAAAAATATTGGCATAGAATAGATCACATGGAACGATTGAGGCAATTACAGGATAAAACAGGAGGCTTCAATACTTTTATTCCGTTGAAGTTCCGTAATAAAGATAACGACATGAGCTATGTGCCCGAAAGCACCGTAGTAGAAGATATGCGTCTGTATGCCATATCAAGATTATACATGGATAATTTTTCTCATCTGAAAGCGTATTGGCCCATGCTGGGGAGACAGAACGCACAACTCACTCTAAGCTTTGGCGTGAATGATCTCGATGGCACGATTGATGATTCCACAAAAATTTATTCTATGGCAGGAAGTGAAGAACAAAGACCGACTCTTTCAACTGCACAACTTGTATCATTGATAAAGCAGGTAAGAAGAGAACCGGTAGAAAGAGATACACTGTACAATGAAATAAAGAATTACACAGACGTAAATCTTACTGAAATAGAAATGAACCCTGCTTATAATTAAATTCTTAAAAAGTGCGTGCAAAAATTAATGATTTTCCTTGAGTGAAACTAATTGCTTATGAATAATATTCCTGTTGATAAAAGTGAATCGAATTATCCTGTAGAGCGAAGATATTTTCTTGCAACAAGCCTGAAAGCGGCAGGCGTATCTGCGCTGATGTCATTGCCCGGTATGGCATTTTCCAAAAACTTTTTTGCAGAATCAAATGAATACACAGTGCAGGATGTCATCAACATTATTCTTAAAGAAATTCCGGGTGCTCCTTTTAAGCAAACTGTAGATACTATCAAGAGCGGCAGCGCTGATGAGAAAGTTACAGGGATTGTCACAACTATGTTTGCCACGATAAAAGTGATTGAAGAAACTGCAAAGCTGAATGCGAATTTTATCATCGCACATGAGCCAACATTTTACAACCATACAGACGATATAAACTGGGTAGCTCCAAATGACCTGGTAAAACAAAAACAGGCATTACTGCAAAAAAATAGTATCACGATATGGCGTTTTCATGACTATTGGCATAGTTATCGTCCGGATGGAATTAGTTATGGCATTTTAAAAGCGGCAGGATGGCTGCCTTATTATAGACCCGGTGAAGCGATTCTCATAATGCCGCCTGCTTCGTTAAAGGATATTATTGTTCATTTGAAAAAATCATTGGGCATCAGTCATGTAAAACTAATAGGCGATCTCTCACAGGTTTGTGAAAGGATTGCTTTGATACCCGGCGCAGCAGGCGGACAAATGCAAATATCGCTTGTTGAAAAACAAAAGCCTGATACACTTATTGTGGGCGAAGTGCATGAGTGGGAAACCGCAGAGTATATACGGGATGCCAGGTCAATGGGTTCAAAAACTTCATTGATAATATTAGGACATGCAGTAAGTGAAGAACCCGGTATGGAGTGGCTTGTGGAATGGTTACAACCAAAAGTTCCGGGAATAAAAATTACACATATTTCCTCCGGAGATCCTTATACATGGATTTAAAAATTAATTTCTGCAGTTGCTCATAAGTTTTTGACTTTGAATTTTTTTGAATATTCTTTCCCGTAAAATTTTATTTATTCATTTTATTTGATTAGGTTTAACTCTGCTTTGCTTCATCAGGCTTTATACGCAAGCAAAGATCGTGAAAGCTTAATCTGTCCCCATTATTTCCTGGTGTTATCACCAGGATTTGAAAACTCGTACCAACCTGGTGAAGGTTGCATTGTTAAAATGATATTTTCATGCATCGGCCCGTACTCATATTCCTGTTGTGTGTAATTGGCTTAACGGCTTTTTCGCAGTCAAAGCAAAAACCTGCTTTTTCTGTTTCTTCTGCTGTCCCGGTAAAAATTCCTATTGATACTAACAGGTGGTATCAGCTTAACAATATATCAAATGGCCTGGGACAGTTATTTGACGGCAATTTATATATGCGCCCTTTTACGGGATGGGGGAAGGTTCTTTCTAATTATGACTCCTATTATCCGGTGCTGCCTGGTGAAACCATTACCATCAGAAGTATTAAATTTTTTGATTGGGAAGGAATCATGAAGGATTACCCCCTTACACTATATGTAATTACTGATGCATGGAAAAGAATAAAAATCGCCACATTTACCGGAGAGCAGTACAATACCTGGGTCGGTCCTTATCCTGAAAGACCTTTTGTGTTTACTTTGGATACTGCAAGAACAAATATTAAATATATTGTTTTAAACAGTTGGTACGAATATCCCGCCGAACTTGAATTTTGCGGTACCTATAAAGCCCCCGCCAAAAGCACAGCAGTCGTAAAAACCCCGGTCAAACTTAAAAACTTTTTTGGGATTAATGCTTTCGAATGGGATTTTGAAGACCCTAACAATCCGCTTGTAATAGATGAAACAAGAATGAAGGCAGTAAAATCTTTCAGTGGAATACGTCATTACATGGATTGGGAAAAACTGGAGTTGCAGCAGGGCAGTTATACTTACAACCCTGTTTACAGCGGCGGTTGGAATTATGATACGATGTATGCACGGTGCAAAGCCGAAGGGATCGAAGTATTGGCATGCCTGAAAACAATACCAGGCTGGATGCAGGCTGCTTACCCCGCTGACCAGCAGGATGGAGAGAATACGCCTGTTAAGTATGGTAAAGATTTCTCAAATCCCAATTCCTATATCGAGCAGGCGAAAGTTGCTTTTCAATACATTGCAAGGTATG
>JAHEZC010000382.1 GCA_023251275.1 Parafilimonas sp.
GTGATATTCCTTATGATTATACTGACGTGTCATTGCCCGTAACAGATAACCACATGATCGCTGCACTTAATCTCGGAAATGAATGGATATTCCTCGACGGCACCGATCCGAACTGTATTTTCGGCATGCCAAGTTCGGCCATACAGGGAAAGCAGGCTTTAATTGCACTGTCGGAGAAAGAATATAAAATTCTGCGCGTACCTGAAATAGAGTCTGAAAAAAATATGGTAACAGACAGCACATTCATCGCGCTTGCAGATAATGGAATAAAAGGCAAAAGCAGTGTGTATTATGAAGGATACTTCGGCACCGATCTTACGGATAACCTGCTCTACAGGGATGCAAAAGATACGCGTGATTATGTGAAATATAAAATGGGTAAAGCGAGCAACAAGTTTATTCTCGGTGATTACAACATCACCACTGTTAACAGCAATGAAAGGCTTATGAATATCAGGGCCGATTTTGAAGTGCCTGACTACAGCAAAAAAATCGCAGACGAGTTGTATATCAATCTTAACCTGGAAAAATTTTTCACCAATGCAGTCATTGATACTGCAAAGCGAAAAGTACCGGTTGAAAATGAATACAAATATGTAATCAGGCAATATACGATTCTCGATGTGCCGCATGACTACAAGGTTACTTATGTGCCGAAAGATTATAGCTATGCCAGTGATAATTTTGGTTTTGCTATTCATTATACACAACAACAGGATAAAATAATTGCAGCACAGGAGATCCGCAACAATTGTCTCTTGCTGAATCCCGGTGATTTCAATGCCTGGAACAGCGCTGTGAAACAACTCATCAACCAATACAAAGAGCAGGTAGTGCTTGAAAAAAAATAGACCCGCATTTACACCTAACTTTATTCCGAATGAAAAAAATTATTATCTCTTTTTTAATAAGCGCAATAGTAAGTGTTGTTTCAGCCCAGGCATTTGATTTCAGTATCAGAGATAGCTGGCAGGCGACACCTTCATTGCACAGTATTCACCCGCAATTTGATTCATCAGGTGCTGTTGGCATCCTCGATGAACGGAGAATTGAATATAAAACCGAGAATAAGGATATCTTTATTTATGCCACTTATCACAGAATTATAAAAGTGAAGGATGACAAAGGGATAGAAATGTTCAATAAGATTTACGTGCCTGTATATCGCAATTCAGAAATAAATGATATTAAAGCAAGAACCGTTTTGCCAGACGGAAAAGTAATTGATCTTACTGCAGATAAAATAAAGGAAATAGAAGAGGAAGGCAATACTTACAAACTGTTTGCAATGGATGGCGTAGAGAAGGGTGCAGAGGTTGAATACACCTATACGGTTAAACGAAACCTGAATTTATTTGGAAGCGAAACATTTCAGAGTGGCAGCCTGCCGTATCAGCAGGCACGCTTTTACCTCGTCACACCTAAGCACCTGAAATTTGATGTAAAGGCTTACAATGGTTTCAAAATAAGCACAGATTCCGTGATAAACGATGAGCGCATTATTATGGGATATGATAATGATATAAAAGAACTCGACGATGAAAAATATGCTTACCGTGATAAATATCTTGAACGTGTGGACTATAAGCTCAGCTACAATCTCGATACCGGCCCGGATGTAAGATTATATACCTGGAAAGAATTTGCAAAACGAGTGTTTGAATATTATACCACGAGAACAGCAAAAGAAGATAAAGCGCTTGATGGCTTCATTGCAAAAATACCGACGCCTGCAAATACAGGCGATGCCGCTAAAATACTCGCTGCAGAAGATTATATAAAAACCAATATCAATATAGATGAAAAACTGATAGCACAAAGCCCTGACGCCATTGCGGATGTGATTAAAAACAAGGGCGCCAATCACGATGGGATAGTAAAGTTTTTCGCAGGTGTATTTAATAAGTTAAATATCGGTTTCCAGTTGGTTTTCCCCAGCAGCAGGAGTGACTACCCGCTTGATGAAGAACTTGAGAACTGGAACCGCACGGATGATATTTTATTTTTCTTTCCCTCAACCGGCAAGTTCATAGACCCGAAGAATGAAGCCCTTCGTTATCCGTATATTCCCGAAAATTTTACAGCTACACGCGGGTTGTTTTTGAAAGGCACTACCATCGGGTCTTTTACCACGGCAATAGGAAACTTTGCAGATATTCCTATGGAGCCTTTCAGCGAACATGCCATTAACATGGAAGCAGATATAAAATTTGATGAAACACTCGACACATTGCTTATCAGCAGCAGCCAGATATTGCGTGGTTACGGAGCTGCGGGCTACAGGCCTGTGTATGCTTTTCTTCCCAAAGACAGGCAGGACGAAGCAAACAAAGAAATTATTAAATCCGTTTCCGGCAGCACGAACATTTCAAATATAAAAATTAAAAATAAAGAGCTTACCAATTACTTCGACAATAAGCCGCTGGTTATTTCCGGTGATATTAAAAGCACAGAATTGCTTGAAAGAGCCGGTAATAAAATATTGCTTAAAATCGGGGAAGTCATTGGCCCGCAGGAACAGATGTACCAGGAAAAACCGAGGCAGTTGCCAGTTGAATTACCTTTCCCTCATACTCTGGAAAGAAAAATTACTTTGCACATTCCCGATGGCTATACAATAAAAAATCCCAGTGACCTGAATTTCTCCGTGCAGCATAAACAAAACGGCGAGACTACAATGGGCTTTGTGAGCAGCTACACACAAAATGGTAATACCATGAATATATTGATCGAAGAAAATTATATGCAGGTACAATACCCGCTTTCACAGTTTGAAGAATTTAAAAAAATAATCAATACCTCTGCCGATTTTAATAAAGTAGTGCTTGTGCTTGAGAAAAAGTAGGAATACAAATCATGAAACTGCTGAACTTTTTTCTTTGCATATTTTTCCTTCCGTTTATGATCATTGCAGTGTTCAATCAGCCATCTAACGATGATTTCTGGAGCGCTGATATTATCAATCACTTTGGCAGGCTCGGAGAGGTAAAATATTTTGCAGAAAATATTAACGGAAGATTTTTCTCAAATTTGCTTGAAGGTTTGCTTAATCCTCTCCCGCAGGGCGGAATATGGCTTTTTAAAATCTGCCCGGTTATAATAATATTCCTGCTGATCTGTGCTTTCGTCTTTTTATACAGGTCAGTTTTTCCAAATCTCAGCAGGGAAAAAATTTATTTCCTGGCTTTGCTGTTTACAGTACTTCACATTCTCAACATACGCCTTTTGTATGAAGGTTTATACTGGACGTTTGCAGTTTTATCGTACCAGGTTGCTGTCATTCTTTTCTGCATGGCGGCAGGTTCAGTGATCAGGTATTACCGGGCAAAGTCACCTTATTATTTGCTCATCGCTGTTTTATGCTCGTTTGTTTTACCCGGTGCTGTGGAAAGCATTGCAGGCATTTATTTTATTTTTTTATCGCTTGCTTTGGCAATACTCGTTAAAAAAAATTTTGCGCTAAAACCAATTATCTTTTGCATAGCTGCAAACCTCGCAGGCATCGCTGTGGTACTTGCCAGTAAGGGAAATTATGTACGCATTGATTATAACTCCATAGCTTATAAGGCCGGTTTCTTAAATGCCATGTTTTATTCGGTTAGATCAATAGGGTTTTATTCTTTATTCTGGCTTACGATTCCATCTGATTTGCTGGCAATTTTAATATTGCTGCCTTTTATCCACGATATGTGGAACGCTCATAAAGAAAATATTCCTGCGTTCATAAAAAATCTTAATCCCGTTGCCGTACTTTTCATTGCATTTTGCGCCTGCCTTACTATTTATTTTCCCCAACATTATTTT
>JAHEZC010000383.1 GCA_023251275.1 Parafilimonas sp.
AACTAAAAATAAATTTTATGAAAAACATTTTACACACTATTCAACTATTCTTCAGCATAAAGAATGGTTATGTAGTATTACCCAGCAATCTTTAATTTTTATCGTTAAAAACCGGTAATAAATATTTCTTCCGGCATCGTTTCTCAAAAGATGATGCTTTTTTATTTGTGTGCAGCCAGGTACGAACTCTGCAAAAATTTGATTTTAATTCGATAAGAAGATTCGCTCAACGAGGTTTTATAGTTTTGAAAGTATTAACCAGGGTGGTAACAAAGAAACTGCTGCTGCTTATCGTTTTGCTTTTCATCCATTAATGCATGCATGCACAGCAAGGGAAATTGTTTTTATGAGTTAACAAGGAAAGATAGTTTGCTGAGCAGCAGCGTCAATGCTGTTTTCGGGGAATGATAAGGGGTTTATATTGTTTGCCATAATAACCGCTTGAAGCGATATGCCTATTCGTATCGTCAATTGGAACGACATAACAGGCAGCATCTATTCCGGTTGAATAAAATTGTCAAACGCTTTTTTCTGCGGACCGGACGAGACTCGAACTCGCGACCTCCGCCGTGACAGGGCGGCATTCTAACCAACTGAACTACCGATCCAAATTTTATTTCAAATACTCAAAACTACTCTGATTATCCTTCTGAAATCTTCTCTTCACTTCGACGAGATGACAGGGCGTCTCGCCTAAGGCGAGATAACCAACTGAACTACCGATCCAAATTTTATTTCAAATACTCAAAACTACTCTGATTATCCTTCTGAAATCTTCTCTTCACTTCGACGAGATGACAGGGCGTCTCGCCTGAGGCGAGTTAACCAACTGAACTACCGATCCAATTTGTTTTTCAGGACGGCAAAGATAAGGGTTAACATATTTTTTCCGGCAAAACTTTGCCCAAAAATATTCGGGCAAAAAATGAATTTTACTCTCCTTTATAAAATCAGCAGATTTTACTGCAATTACCTGTTCCGCAACAATAAATTCAAATTTAGCTGCTGAATATTGTTTCAAACTGTAATTTTACTGTCCAAGTTTCTGAAATCAGCGTATGCCACAATACCCCAACAGACAGTTTCTCGATTTTGAACAGCCTATCAAAGATTTGTATGAGCAGATAGACCAAACAAAAAAACTGGCTGAAAAAAATCCCAAAATAGATTATTCATCTACCGTTCAGCAACTCGAAAATTCCATTATTGAAAAGCGAAGGGAAATAACAACGCATCTTACACGATGGCAGCGGGTGCAGATGAGCCGCCATCCCGACAGGCCTTACACGCACAAATACATCGAAAAAATGTCAACCAATTTCCTCGAGCTTTTCGGCGACAGGAATGTAAGGGATGATAAAGCCATGATAGGCGGATTTGCCTCGCTGAACGGCCAGACAGTAATGTTTATCGGGCAGCAAAAAGGAATCAACACCAAGATGCGCCAGATGCGTAATTTTGGAATGGCCAATCCGGAAGGTTACCGCAAAGCATTGCGCCTCATGAAGCTCGCAGAAAAATTTGGTAAGCCTATAGTCACTTTAATTGATACGCCCGGTGCATTTCCCGGCCTCGAGGCGGAAGAGCGCGGACAGGGTGAAGCGATTGCCCGCAATATTTATGAGATGATCCGTCTGCGGGTGCCGGTTATATGTTGTATCATAGGCGAAGGGGCCAGCGGGGGTGCACTCGGAATAGGCGTAGGCGACAAAGTACTCATGATGGAAAACACCTGGTACACCGTAATTTCACCGGAAAGCTGCAGTTCCATTCTCTGGCGGAGCTGGGAGAAAAAAGAAGTCGCTGCTGAACAACTGCGGCTCACAGCAACCGATATGAAAGAATTCGGATTGATAGATGAAATTGTACCTGAGCCGATTGGCGGCGCCCACTGGGATTATAATGAAGCAGCGGCAATCCTGAAAACCCATATCATCAATGCGCTGGATGAAATAAAAATCATTCCGCCCGATGAGCGGATTGAACAGCGTATCATTAAATTTGGCAAAATGGGTTTCTGGGATGAAGCGGATTGATAAAATACTCAAAGCAAATTGTAATTAATAATGTCATTGCGAAATCAGTTAAAAGGAACCGGCGTTGCGCTCATTACGCCATTCACAGCAAAGGGCGATGTGGACTATACCTCACTGGAAAAAGTGATCAATTTTGTTATTCATGGCGGGGTGGAATATATCGTGGTGCTCGGCACAACCGGGGAAACTCCCACACTCAACAGCCAGGAAAGAATAAGCGTGATTAAATATTCTTATTTGAAAATAAATAAACGTGTTCCGGTTGTTGTTGGCATTGGCGGAAACAATACAAAAGAATTATTGCACGACATAGAAAGTTTTCCGCTTGACAAAGCCGCAGCCGTCTTAAGCACCTCTCCTTATTATACCAGGCCGTCGCAGGAAGGATTGTTTGTTCATTATAAAACTTTGGCAGAGGCATCGCCGAAGCCCATTATCCTGTACAATGTTCCGGGCCGCACAGGCAGAAATATTGATGCAGCTACAACTTTGCGTCTTGCACGAGAAGTAAAAAATATTGCAGGCATAAAAGAAGCCAGCGGGGATATGGCTCAATGCATGCAAATCCTGCGGGAACGTCCGAAAGATTTTCTCGTGGTAAGCGGTGATGATGCATTGGCCTTGCCGCAGATCGCCTGCGGAATGGATGGCATCATCAGTGTTGCAGCCAATAGTTTTCCCAAACAATTTTCCGAAATGATACGCCTTTGCCTGAAAGGAGATTTTCCAAAAGCCAAAAAAATCAACGATAAACTGATGCCTGCTTATGAAATAATGTTCGGGGAAAATAATCCCGCCGGTGTAAAAGCTTTTATGACAGAAATGGGGTTACTCAAAAATAATCTCAGGTTGCCGCTCGTTCCGCTAAGCGATGAATGGCATAAAAAAGTGAAAGCATATTTAACCAAACCACAGCCGCAGCCGCCAAAAAAATAATTGTATCGTAAGAGCCGTTGTTGCGCAATCATCTTCGTATTTTTCATTTACAAAAAAGAATAAATTTTATTCATCTTTGTTATCCGCTCATATTTTCATTGTATGAAAAAAACTGTTTCTCTCCTTGTTTTTTTATTTGCATTTTTTATCTCATATACACAGTATTCACTTCGCTTGGTTGTCACAGAAATAGCTACAAAAAAAACAGATGAAATTTTTACCGCAGGAAATTTCAATGACTGGAACCCAGGCGACCTGAATTATAAATTAAAGCCCTTTGGGAAATCGCGCAGGGCCATTGTTTTAAGGAATATACATGCAGGGCATTACGAATTCAAATTTACCCGCGGTGCATGGAGCAAAGTGGAAACAAATGCAAAGGGAGAATCTATTTCCAATCATTCAATTGAACTAAGCAGTGATACTTCTTTCGATTTTACTATTGCAGGCTGGCAGGATGATTTCCCGGAAAAACCTAAAGTCAATACTGCTACAGCACAGGTGCAGATTCTGGATACTGCTTTCTTTATGCCACAACTCAGGAGAACAAGGAGAATCTGGATCTATCTGCCAAAAAGTTATAGTCATACAATGGGTAAATATTATCCTGTTCTCTACATGCACGATGCCCAGAATTTATTCAACGAACAAACTGCATTTTCCGGTGAATGGGGCGTGGATGAATGCCTCGACACTTTGCAGCAGCGAACAGGCAAAGAATGTATTGTAGTAGGCATTGATAATGGCGGCAACAGGAGAATGAACGAATACAATCCTTATGACAATGAAAAATATGGAAAAGGCGAAGGCGGCAAATATGTTGATTTTCT
>JAHEZC010000384.1 GCA_023251275.1 Parafilimonas sp.
TAATCAACAAAATTTAAACCGAAACTCAACAAATGCAGCACCTGTGTATAACTATTCAAAACTTAGAAACCCGTGAAACTCAAGTGGAACCTGCCTCATGGCGTTTACTTTCTGACACTACATAACTGTCAATTTCCAGTTGCTCTCCTTCAATCCGGGAAGATGAAATTACAGCTACTGAAGTGTAAAAAGTAAAGCTTTGCGGAGTGAGTTCAATCTCCTTCATTTCCTTTAAGGCAATGTCAAAATCAATCGGTGCCTACTGCGTGAACGCTCAAAATATTTATCGGATCGTATTTTCATGTATGCTGTGTGCAGCAGAAATTGTTGATTATTTTAATAAGTGCAGCAATATCTGTAAATGCCATTTTGCTATTTTTTAAATTGCAGATAGTTATTCTTATTAATTGGAACATAAATTATGTCTGATGAAAAATCAAACAATTCATCAATGATTTGTTCTTTGTTGTGCATAGGTCTTAAATGGGAATAAAAAATTGTATGTTATTTCGCGGTTGCCTTAGCTTCACTTTCATTAAGTGATATCTGTTTGTCATTTGGTTCGAATTTCTTTTCAAATTTTTTTAATAAATTTTGAGATTTTTTAGTTATCTTAATAAAGTGCCTTCTTGTTTTACTTGTTACTTTTTTTTCTAATCTTTTAAGGTTACTGATGAGAGTTTCTATTTTAGATTTTAGATAAGAAATAGTATCTCTGGAATCGTTTGGTTTGGTCTCCTTGATTGCGATTTTAAGTTCATACACTCTGTCATCAAAACTTTTTCTTTTTCTTGTAGGTTTCTTTAACTGCGCTTTAATATTGGTTTCTTTTGTAGTATTTCCGCCTATTACTTTAATTATTTCATTTGGGTACTTATTATTTCTATTATCATTAATTGTTGTGTCCAGTTTAATTTTTTCACTTATATAACAAGTTCCTTGGCAGTAGTCACAATCAGTTCCTCTTGAGCCGTTACAAATACATTTTATTTTTCCCATTTTATACTGTTTGAATGTTGTCATAATTGTTGATGACAACGTATTGTTGAAGATTACATTTGTTGTTTATTAACGGAAGATTAAGTTGTACAAAACTTAATTAATTTTTGTCACCAATTATTCAGTTGTGCCACAACTACAATTGGATAAATGGCATTTAGCCGCAATTTATCAAATCTTGCCTCACAACATTTCACTAACCAATTCAGCTTCATTTACGTGACTTTCAGCGTATAATTCTACAAATCAAATATGGCCTCCCTCAATACCCATATTTCTCCTTCCACAAATTCTTTAAGAATTTTCGCAATTCTTCTTCTCTTGCATTATGGCCGGGGTCGTACAACTTGGTACCGGCAAGCTTTTCAGGCAGGTATTCCTGCTCTGCAAAATTGCCTTCGAAAGCATGGCTGTATTTATATCCTTTGCCATAATCAAAATCTTTCATCAGACGTGTAGGTGCATTGCGAATATGCAAAGGCACAGGCAGATCGCCATGTTGTTTTACTGCTTCCATAGCATTGCCGATGGCTGCGGTGGATGCATTGCTCTTTGGGCTGGAGGCAAGATAAACAGCACACTGCGATAAGATAAGCGCGGCTTCGGGATAACCGATCTTATTCACCGCATCGAAAGTGGCATTGGCAAGCAGCAACGCATTGGGGTTGGCATTGCCAATATCTTCACTTGCGAGTATCAGCATGCGCCGTGCAATAAACTTTACATCTTCGCCGCCTTCTATCATTCTTGCCAGCCAATATACCGCCGCATTGGGGTCGCTGCCGCGCATGCTTTTGATGAATGCAGAAATAATATCATAATGCTGCTCACCCTGTTTATCATACAATGCAATTTTCTTCTGCGCAACATCCATGACAATCTCGTCGGTAATTGTAATTTCATTTCCTCTCTTCTCCAGAAGGAGAGGGACCGGGAGTGAGGCGACCACCAATTCAAACAGGTTGTATAATTTTCGTGCATCACCACCGGAAATATTTATCAGCGCTGCTGTTTCCTTCAGGTCAATTCTGTATTGCTTCAGCATTTCATCACGCTTCATGGCATGATGAAGCAGTTGAATAAGATCCTTTTCTGCAAGCGGCTTAAGCACATAAACCTGGCAACGGCTGAGCAAAGCGGAAATAACTTCAAAGGATGGATTTTCGGTAGTAGCGCCTATCAAGGTGATGATGCCTTTCTCCACTGCTCCAAGCAGCGCATCCTGCTGCCCTTTGTTGAAGCGATGTATTTCATCAATGAATAGAATTACCCTTTCCTGTTTTTTTGCCGCATCAATCACTTCACGTACGTCTTTCACACCGCTGCTGATGGCGCTCAACTGGTAAAACGGAACCTGCAATGTATGCGCAATAATATTGGCAATTGTTGTTTTGCCTGTGCCCGGCGGTCCCCACAGGATTATCGAAGGAATATTGCCATGTTCAATTGCATTACGCAAAATGCTTCCTTTTCCTGTGAGGTGTTGCTGCCCCACGAGTTCGTCTAAAGTCGTCGGTCGCATTCTTTCTGCAAGCGGAGCAAGCGGCATGAGGTTTTTGTTTGTTGTTTAATTTTTACCGGTATTTGAACCACGGAGACACCAAGGCACTAAGTTGCTGTAAGCTTCTCCGTTTCTCTGTGCCTTCGGGTCTTAGTGCTTTTATTACTGAATAAATTTCAAATTCTGCAAGATGAAACAATTTGAACCACGAAGACACCAAGACGCCAAGTTGCACTAATCTTTGTGTTTCTCTGTGCCTTTGGGTCTTAGTGATTCTTCACGGATTCGCAGCATTTTCTGCTGATGCAATTATCGGTGCAATCTCATCAAGTGAAACAGGCTTTTGCGCATCGTTCAATTCAATTACTACCACGTAACCACTGTCGGTTCCTGTTGTATCAAGCGCATCCACAATTTCCTGCTGATCACTTTTCACACGTATGCCTTGTTCATTCCATTCTTCATAGCTGCAAAGGCATCCCAGCGACGGTGTCTGCGGATAAAAAGGCTGTCCTTTATAATAATCTGGATCCAATGTAGTACCATGCATGATAATAGCGGATCTTCCCAATGAACCTGCATAGTATGCTTCGTAAATGCCTTCGTAATTCTTCCACGAATCAGGCAATAATACTGTGTACATATTTTTATTCCATGATGTGCTGGCCGAAATGGTATCATTACCAAAATATACAGCGGGCTTTACCTCGAATGGCAGCCACATTTGCAAATTAGGAGTAGGGCCTATCTGACCAATACGAGAAACAGCAAAGCCCGACCACCGCAGGATGCCCTGCGGCGTATTACCGTTGGTGATATAAAAAGGAAGATTGGTGATTGACCTTGCCAATTGCGGCACATGAAACAGGCTTCCGTCATCATTCCTGACAAACGTACCATCCGGCTTTCGTATGACAACGAGGCCCGCATAATCCCTGTTCTTTCTCTGCAGCGAATAGATCACCGTCCTGTTTCTGAAAAAAGTTCTGCTGAAAAGATCATTTAACGGTGGAATTGTTTTTGCGGGAATTGACCGATCCATCCTGTTTTTCAAAACGGTCAATGAGAGGTCTTTGTTATTCTGAAATTTTGCCTGCAACAATAAACGGATCAGTGATTTTGTTTCTGTGGAAGGATCTGCCTGCAGCAGGTATTCTGCACATCGGGCAAAAACAGCCGGAGTTTTTGCGATGTATAAAAGCCGTTTGATCTCCTGGGCAAATTCCTTTGGATAATTTGTATAGCAAACTTCTATTAAATTTTTCTGAAATTTTTCGGAACGCTCATCA
>JAHEZC010000385.1 GCA_023251275.1 Parafilimonas sp.
CGGAATATTCCCGCTATCACCGCGTAATTCATCAGACAGAAATAATATGGGATAAAAAGAATTTTTATCCTTAGTCTGTTTTTTTCCACCACCCATCCAAGCAAAGCCATTATATAAAAAGCAATTTGTGCAGCCAATAAAATATCATAGATCAGTTCTTTGTTTTGTAAAACAATCATAACATTCAGCAACAAAGAGAGTATCATCAGAAAAGGCGTAACCGTCCAGCGTAAAACACGATGGCTGATATATTGAAAAGTCAGCACAGGATTTTTAACCGGATTGAATAAATTTTTCAAACGAAGAATGGATTGAACGCCGCCTGCAGCAATACGTATTTTGCGCTTCAGTTCTTCTGCAATATTTGCTGAAGCGCTCTCGGTAGCATAAGCTTGCGGTTCATAGACAATACGGAAACCTTTCTTTGCAATCAGCATCGAGATCATAAAATCATCGAGTACTGTATCCGGCGGCACGGCTTCATATAAATCAGTTCTTATACTGAACAATTCACCCGCCGCCCCAACAACAGAATGCAATTCCGAATCCCATTTTTTTAATGCGGACTCATATTTCCAGTAAAACCCTTCACCGGCAGTTGCATCCGATAATTTATCTACCCGTATTTTTTTTTCACCTGCAACGGCGCCAACCCTATTATCAGCATAATGTCTTGCAATGCAGGTAAGCGCGTCTTTATTCAGAAAAGCATTGGCATCAGAAAAAACAACAACATCGGTTTTTATCTGCTTCATTGCCCTGTGCATGGCATTTATTTTCCCCTTGCGCTCAGGAGTATGCATCAGTTTTACCTGCTCATATTTTGAAACAATGGAAGGAGTTTCATCGGAAGATCCATCTGTTACAAAAAGATATTCAATTCTCTTTGAAGGATATAATAAAGCAAGTGAATTCTGAATTTTTTCTTCGATAAAATTTTCTTCATTGTATGCAGCGACAACAAACGTGAGTGTTGGCAAATTTTCAATATTCAACTCAACTGTTTTTTTTCTTTTGATGATCCGGCGAATTATTACAATGAAGTACAGCAGGATTCCATAACCTATGAAAGTATAAAAAATTATAAACAGGCTTATCCAGAAAATGATTTTCATTTTTTATTGTTTACAGGATAACCCAATTCTTTGCTGTTGACGCCATGTGTTACATTCCACCAGGTTGCTTTGAGCAGGATTGGTATAAAATCATATTGCCCTTCAGCTATATATTGAATGATATTTCTTGGAACAACAATAAACAGAAAATAACAACAGAAAATAAATGTGGTGAAAACATTTGTGTTTCTTCGGGTAAAAAGTATCCTGTTCCTGTTCATAAAATATTCCTTCAGCGCAGATCTTTCTCCTACAGAAACTGATTCTTTATGATAGATGAGTGCATTTGTATTAAGATAAATTTTATAACCAGCCCGCTTCATTTTTTCACACCAGTCATATTCTTCATAATAAAGAAAAAAATTCTCTGCCATCATTCCTGCTTTATCTATGGCTTCTTTTCTAATCATCATGGCAGCGCCATGTATATAAGCAGTTTCGCCAATAAAATTATCATATTGACCTTTATCCATTTCATATTGTCCGATGCACCTGTTCCTTGCGGTGAAGTAATTTATTTTGGTATAGCCTGCATATTGTATTATATGGGAATTCCCGAAGTAATGAATTTTAGGAGACACTATTCCTGCATCCGGATTTTGTTCAAGCGAATCTGCCAGAAATTCAATAAGATTTTCTTCAAATTCAGTATCATTATTCACGAGAAATAAATATTCTCCTTTTGCTTTTTTAATGGCGAGATTATTACCACCTGCAAAACCAAGATTGACTTCTGACCTTATAAATTGAACGCCGGGGAATTTCTGTTGCCATTTGGGCAAAGGATTATCAACGCTTCCATTATCCACCACAATTATTTCAAGCGGGGTATAAGTATTTTTTTTATAAATAGAATTCAGCAATTCCTCTGTCACAATCTGCTGATTAAAATTTACAGTGATAACAGAAACAAGCTTCATACATTTTATTTCAATAATTCATTCACATGACAGCATCACCGCATATCAGTTATGAAAAATTTATACTTTCTTTTTTCGCAAATATTGAGCAGTCAATAACCTGCATTCATGAAAACCCAATGTGTAAATACTGAAAAAGCGAAACGGACGGAACTTCTGCAATGCCCAATATCCTACGGATACACCAATAAGTATGGGAACAACTGTTGCCAATGCCACACCATAAATATTTCCGAAAATATAAATTCCCAAAAAGTCAAAGATCACATTGGCAGCAAGCATTACCAATACTTTGATGAAATTTATCCTGGGCTGATTCGCCACATCGAGTGTAAGAGCAAGATACCTGTCCGCCGGATACAATAATCCAAACGTCATGAAAAGCCTTAAAACATTCGCAGCTTCTGTGTGCACATATTTTTCTCCCCCGATTATCAATACTGCAACATCTGCCAACAATACGCTTGCCACAGCAACCGGCACAAGCGCAACTGTAAGCATGCCGGTATATTTTTTCATGATATAGATCACTTCATCTTTGCTGTTTTGATTGTACGCAACAGAAAGAGAAGGCATAGCAGTAGCGCCAAAACTTCTAATAGGTATTTCTACTACTTCCATCAATCTCTGTCCCAGGTTGTATATGGCAAGCGCGGCAGGTCCCAGCATGAAATTAATGATGAAGGTGTCTGTTGTTCTGAATAAATTAGCGCTGATATTGGTGCCTACGCTGAATTTTCCGAAGTGGTATAATTCTCTTATTGCCTTTTTGGTTTTGCTTTTAAAGGTATGGATCATTGACCACCCGGTCATAACAGTAAATGCACTTGTAATTAATCCCGCTGCAAGATTTGCGTAAATCACATACTGCAGGTTCACCCTTTGCAGAATGATCAGCAAAATGATGAAGAGAATAAATAAACCCTGGTTAATGAGGCGAACAAGGAATAACCTGTCAAATCTTAACTCTGCCTGTACCACGCAGATAGCGAGATACATGGGCAAGGTGGAGATATAAGTAATACCGAACCATTCGAAGAACAACGACAATCCTGCATTATTCACTTCCCTGAAAAATAAGAATGCAGGAATGTTTAAAAGAAACAATGAACCTGTAATAACGGATGCTATATACCATGCGGAGCCTGCTACTTCTGCTGCACGGCGTTTATCTGTTCCGGCATAAAATTTTATAAATGCTGTTGTAAGAAATCCGGACCTGAAAGTATCCACCAACAGCAATGTGGATTGAAAGAAAACCCAGATACCAATTTCTGATATCGAAAGCGCTCTGTACAATACAGCAATGGTAACGATGCTGAATACAGACATGATGCCGTTTCCGGCAAGGGAAAAAAAATGTTTATTATTGATTTTTGCGTAAATCTTTTTTAATTGCATAGCGCTATGAGAAAATAAACAGATATCCGAACTGCTGCTGTATTAAAATACATAAGCGCCGGTACTGCAATTTAACATTGTGGCTTCAAAAAGACGATTATATTTTTTGTGATTTGTGATCTTTAATTGTTTCAATATTTAACGGGACAGCCTTTTTAAAAATTATTTTTGTTAAGTTTAATCCGAAATAAAACATCCATGAGTATATTTTCTTTGCCGGGATGGATAAAACCCCATTTGTATGAGGATAAAAAATTTGATGACCTGTCAGGCCAAATGCTGGATGAACTTAAAAGCAGGCTTAGTCATTTCAACGAAGAAAACCCTTACGTGTCTGTTGTAATCCCTGCAT
>JAHEZC010000386.1 GCA_023251275.1 Parafilimonas sp.
GATGCCTCCGCTTCAGTAAATTCTTTTGGTAAAATAGAAGAAGCGGAAAAAAATCAATTAGCTTTTCTTGCTAATCCTAAATACGAAGAGTTCCTCTACACTTCGAATGCATCAGTCGTTATCATCAATGAAGATGTTGCATTAAAGCAGCCTGTTTCTGCAACACTTATCCGTGTGCCGGATGCTTATTCTGCCTTTGCCGGTTTATTGAATAAATACCAGGAAACAGCAGCAGAACAGCCTAATGGCATTCAGCAGCCCGCCTACATAGATGCTTCAGCGAGGCTGGGAGAAAATCTTTTTATAGGCGCTTTTACCTATATCAGCGGGGACGCACAAATCGGCAGCAGTGTAAAATTATTTCCAGGTGTATTTATTGGTAAAAATGTAAAAATAGACGACAACACTATCTTGCATCCGGGTGTGAAGGTTTATCATGATTGCATAATAGGGAAAAATGTTACGATTCATGCAGGCACAGTTATCGGCAGTGATGGATTTGGTTTTGCACCGCAGGCTGATGGCTCTTTTATAAAAATCCCGCAGATTGGTAATGTGGTAATCGAAGATTTTGTAGAAATCGGCGCGAATACAACTATTGATCGGGCAACTATTGGCTCAACTATCATCAGGTCGGGCGCTAAACTGGATAATCTGATCCAAATTGCACACAACACAGAAATAGGTAATAATACCGCAATTGCAGCCCAGGCTGGTATCAGCGGAAGCACTAAAATTGGTTGCAACGTGATGATTGGCGGCCAGGCAGGAATAGTGGGTCATATACAAATTGCTGACGGTACCCGGATAAATGCCCAAAGTGGTGTATCAAAATCCATTAAAATGCCCAATACGACTGTCACAGGTACACCTGCACACGATTATACCAGCGCTTTGCGCAGCCAGGCAGTAAGCCGCAATCTTCCCGAATTGGAAAAACGCTTAATCCTACTCGAAAAATTAATCCATCAGTTATTACAGGAGAAGATAGGTGTATAAATCTGATGCTTATATTGTTTACCCTTATTTTTGCATCGAAAAGAAAAATCGAGATGAATTTTTCTGACCAAAAGTAAAAGTTAACATCCCGGGACGGAATCGGATCGGGGTAAATTATATTATTAAAATCCAATACATACATACTTCAAAGGAACAACAGCATTTTTGACCATGGACATAAATTTTAATCCAGACAAACAACATACGCTGGCATCGGAAACAAGCATTAAAGGCACAGGATTGCATACAGGAATTACAGTGCCAATGACCCTTAAACCTGCTGAACCGGGATTTGGCATTCAGTTTCAGCGTATTGATTTACCCGAAAAACCTGTTATAAAAGCTGACTGCGATCTTGTAACAGATACCAGCCGGGGCACAACCCTGCAAATCGGGGATGCAAAAGTATATACGGTCGAACATATTCTTGCCGCCCTTGCAGGTATGGGAATTGATAATGTGCTGATAGAACTAGATGGACCTGAAATACCCATTATTGACGGCAGTTCAGAACCTTTTGCCGACCTTATTGAGGAGGCAGGTATAGCTGAACAGAACGCTGCTAAAACGTGGTATTGCATCAATGAAAATATTCATTATTATGATCAGGTAAAGCGCGTAGAAATGATGGCATTGCCTGCATCGGATTACCAGGTTACTGCACTCATAGATTTCAACAGCCCTGTTTTGGGCACTCAGCATGCAAGTTTGAAAACCATGCAGGATTTCAGGACAGAAATTGCGCCCTGCCGCACTTTTTGTTTTTTGCATGAACTTGAAATGCTGATTGAGAATAATCTGATCAAAGGAGGAGACATAAATAATGCGATAGTCGTGGTTGATAAACCGGTTACGGAAGAAGAAATGAAAAACCTTGCAAAGGCATTCCGTAGAGAAAAAATTGAAATTAAAAGTGAAGGCTATCTCAATAATCTTGAACTCCGCTTTCCAAATGAACCTGCCCGCCATAAACTGCTTGACGTGGTTGGTGATCTTGTTTTGACCGGTTTTCCTATAAAAGCGAGGATTATTGCAAACCGCCCAGGCCACAGCACCAATGTAGCTTTTGCCAAAAAAATAAAGCAGTATATAAAAAAGAATTTATTGACGAAAGATATACCTGTGTATGACCCGGCTAAGCCCCCGGTATTTAATTTTGAATATATTGAAAAAGCTTTGCCGCATCGGTTTCCCTTCTTGCTCATAGATAAGATTATTGAATTGACCGATACAACAATTGTGGGTATTAAAAATGTAACTTTCAACGAATGGTTTTTCCAGGGGCATTTCCCCGGAAACCCAATAATGCCGGGAGTTTTGCAAATAGAAGCACTTGCACAAACCGGCGGCATACTTGCCATTAACAGTATGGGCAACGGAAAATACGACACTTATTTTTTAAAAATTGACAGTTGTAAATTCAAACATAAAATAGTGCCGGGTGATACAATGATACTTAAAATGGAACTCACTTCTCCCATAAGAAGAGGTATATGCGAGATGAAAGGAACTGTTTATGTGGGGAGCAAAGTTGCCACGGAAGCCCATCTTGTGGCACAAATAGTAAAAAATAACACATAATTTCTTTGCCAGCCTCTTATTAAATTAATAACTTTATTTTTGCTGCCGCTCTCTTTTGAAGAAGACGGCATTTTTTTTAAACGGAATTAATAAAAATCAGCTATCTGAAGAGTTTTCATGATTCATCCGCATACTTATATACACCCTAATGCTAAAGTGGCTCAAAATGTAAAGATTGATCCCTTTACTGTGATTCATCATGATGTAGAAATTGGAAAAGGTACCTGGATTGGCAGTAATGTTACTATTATGGAAGGCGCCCGCATTGGTAATAACTGTCGCATTTTTCCGGGGGCAGTCATTGCCGCCACACCACAAGACCTTAAATTCAATGGTGAAAAAACTTATGTAGAAATCGGCGACAATACTACTATTCGCGAATTTGTTACCATTCACCGTGGCACAATGGACCGGCTTAAAACAAGAATTGGGAACAACTGTTTAATTATGGCTTACAGTCATATTGCGCACGATTGTATTATAGGTAATAATTCAATATTGAGCAACAGTTCCCAAATTGCAGGTCATGTTATTATTGGCGATTGGGCAATTCTTGGCGGTGTTTGTGCCGTTCACCAGTTCGTACGCATTGGTCAGCATGCATTTCTTTCCGGGGGCAGTCTGGTAGGCAAGGATATTCCGCCTTATATAAAAGCTGTCAGGCATCCTTTGAGTTATGGCGGGGTTAACAGTATTGGCCTCAAACGCCGCGGTTTTACCCTCGAACAAATAAACCAGATACTCGATATATACCGTATCATTTATAATAAGGGTTTGAACATTTCGCAGGCGCTGGAATATATTGAAGAAGAACTGCCGGCAACCGATGCACGGGATGAAATTGTAACTTTTATCCGCGAAAGCGGCAGAGGTGTGATAAAGCGCTATACAACGGGTGCAATGGAAGAGGATTAGACCCGAATTCAAGGGGAAAAGTTGCAGAACAGTATATGATTTTTTTTTGCGAGGCTAAAAAGTATTGCTTTGATCCGGTCTTCCTGGAAATGCTTCGAGTTTGTGTTATTAATCTCCTGATACCTTCCCTTCCATGATCATTACTTTAGATAAAGCCGGTAAAAGATTTAACCGGGATTGGATATTCCGTAATCTCAATTACACATTTGAACAGGGAAAATCTTATGCCATTACCGGTCCGAATGGAAGCGGCAAAAGTACCCTGCTGCAGGCGATAGCAGGAGCGA
>JAHEZC010000011.1:0-1486 GCA_023251275.1 Parafilimonas sp.
GACTGTAACATTCTGCAGCGAAACCGTGTCGTTCAAAAAAGCAGTTGTGTCTTTATGTTGTGCAATCAGATGGTAAGAACTTATACAGAGTAAAAGACAATAGCAGGTTTGTTTCATGTATTCAAAAATTAAAAATCCCGCTGTTCTATCAGGTAAATTCAGCGGGTTGGCGTTTTTTTATTCAAAAACTATTTCTTCATATAAAGTACTTCTTTTGCCAGTTTTACTGTGCGGGAGACATCAGGTAAGGCAAGATTTGCAAGATTAGGCGCATAATGCATAGGTGCATCTGCACTTGTGATGCGGCGGATAGGCGCATCGAGATAATCAAAACCCTCTTTCTGAATCCGGTAAGCGATTTCGGAAGATACAGAACACATGGGCCACTGTTCTTCCACGATCAGCAGCCTGTTTGTCTTCTTTACACTTTCAAGGATTGTTTGCCAATCGAGAGGACGAATGGTTCTCAGGTCAATCACTTCGGCGCTTACGCCTTCTTTTTCCAGTTCGGCTGCAGCGCCAAGAGCCACTTTCATCATTTTATTATATGAAACTATAGTCAAATCACGACCCTGTTTTTTTATATCTGCCTTGCCGAGCGGAATATAATATTCTTCTTCAGGTACTTCACTTTTATCGCCGTAGGTTACTTCACCTTCCATAAATATCACGGGTTCTTCTTCGTAACGGATAGACTGCTTCAATAAACCCTTTGCATCATATCCATTGGACGGAGATACAACTTTTAATCCCGGAATGTTAGAGTAATAACTTTCAAAAGCCGTAGAATGCTGTGCCCCAAGCTGGCCTGCGCTGCCGTTCGGGCCACGAAATACAATCGGACACCCGATCTGGCCTCCGCTCATTGCAAGCATTTTAGAAGCAGTATTTAATATCTGATCCATCGCAAGCACAGCAAAATTCCAGGTCATAAATTCTACAATCGGCCGCAAGCCATTTTGCGCAGCCCCAACCCCAACACCTGCAAAACCCAATTCGGAAATAGGTGTATCAATGATACGTTTAGGGCCAAATTCCGCCAGCATACCCTGGCTTACTTTATAAGCTCCATTATATTCAGCCACTTCCTCACCCATTAAGAATACCCTCTCATCCCTCCGCATTTCTTCATTCATGGCCTCACGTAAAGCCTCACGGAAAGCAATTTGTCGCATAACAGTTTTTTGATTTTAGCTATGAAAAGCAAAGCAAAAATATAAGATTATAAATTACAAAAGACAACTATCCCTGGTATTGCCGAAACATATTGCAACGCATCTCTCTAAGTTTCTATTTTGCAATTAATTTATGGTTGGCTATTAAGATGACAGAATGCGGGTAAAGCTATTAAATTACAAAAGGAAAATGAATTTCGGCGTTTAGCACAAGAATGTATATGCTATTTATTTGTGTGAAACAATTTTGCAGAAAATTTTTATCCTATTCCTCCATGATTAAACATTCTTTATAGATTCCAATTTCTGCA
>JAHEZC010000011.1:1496-7189 GCA_023251275.1 Parafilimonas sp.
CAGCAGAAGTTTGCGCCTTTATCTGTTTTATAAGATCGGGTGCATGCGTTTCTTCTGCAAAAAACTCGAGGATATAGGAGAATAAGCAACTTTCGTAGTAAGCTTCATAGATATTCAGAAAACGGTAAGATAACAATTTCTTATACACCGAAATATCAGTATCTGAGTTGCTGATAAAAAAAATTATTTTAACATGATCTGCATCGGTATCATGCATACATTCAACCTGGACAGGGGTGTAACCTCCTGCCTGCACCACATGTACCTGGCATTCAGGAAAATTTTCCGAATGTCTCCCCTTCATAAAAACAAACCGGAAACTATCTTCCGGCCATTTGTGCTGGGACACATATTTAAACCTGCTTTTTGTACAGGTCTGCTGGTGCAATGTTACTTCTGCATCCTTACCGGCAAAGCGTTTAGCATATCGCTCCCATTGCAATACAAATTCATCAAGCCCCACGTTTGTTTCAAAACATTCAAACTGAACGATAGTCTCTTTTTCCATTAATTAATGCTTATAATTACAAGAATAAACTTCAGCCCGTTAATCGGCAATATACCAAAAAGAATCTAACTCAATAAACGGAAGGTAATTCATTTGGGCGGAAGTGAAAAAGAAATATTCATACAACAATCTCATTCAGAAATGAACTTTTTGCACAAAAAAATGGGGAAGCAAGTCTTCCCCAAATTTTAAACAGTGTAAAATGGCTGTTTTGTGGTCATGTGATTTATTCAGAACTATATGCTGATGTACAATTTACCCGGATCAACTAATCCCATTGTACCACCACGCATTTTCAATTCGCTTCCCTTTGAGTTGTAAGTGATGACATAGTTAATATCGAGGTGCTCTTTTTTCTCAACTATCTGCGGTATTGTTATATTTTCAGTCAACGCTTTTCCTATTGAAGGATATTGCTTCAGCAACTTTGCGTCAAATGTTGTATCCCATACAGTAGTTCTTTTATTCCCCCGCACTTTTTCAACAGAAATATGTATCTGGGCAAAAGTGCAATCATATACATGTGAAGTATAATCAAATCCTTTATATATCGTAAATGAAACGCTTTTTTCAACAGGTCTTTCCTTTAATGCTTCTTTTGTCGCTTTATAACCTGCTAAACCTAAAACCAATAATACCACAACCAGCCATAATGAATACTTCTTCATAAAATCCTCCTTTTTATTTTTCTTTCGTAACTTATTTTAATCAATTAATCGGCAAGACAACCAGGAATCCATGTCTATTCGAAGAAGTTTTAAGTAAACAGACCATTCAAAGAACAACACTTTTAATGTGTAATTTCTACACAAATATATACTTTAAATATCAAAAGGTAACCCGGATTAGCAATTCCTTAATAAACGATCATTTGTTAGTTTTTATAAATTATACTCACTAAAATCATATCCTTGAGCAGCCATTATTGGTTTCCCGGGGGGATTTGCTTGCGAGGGTTTATCCTAAAAAATTTTCTGTACTTAAATCTATCTTACCTGGCCATTGCCTTTGAGTATCCATTTTTCTGTAACTAATTTTTCTAATGCAAAAGGTCCACGTGCATGCAATTTCTGAGTGGAAATACCTATTTCAGCACCAAGGCCAAATTCTTCTCCGTCTGTGAAACGGGTGGATGCATTGGAATAGACTGCCGCTGCATCCACTTCCTGCAAAAAACGTTCGCATTGTTTTTTATTCCGCGATATAATGGCTTCCGAATGTTTTGTGGAATATTGTTGAATATGGGACAAGGCTTCATCCATATTTTTTACCACTTTCATGGCACATTTCAGGCTGAGAAATTCTTTTCCAAAATCTTCCCTCGCAGCCTTTTTAACATAAGGATATCCTTTCAATAATCTGTAGGCTTGGGCATCTCCAAAAATTTCTACTTTATTTTCATCAAATGGTCCTTGTAATTGCTTTAAAAAAACCGGCGCAATTGATTCGTCAATCAAAACAGTATCCACCGCATTGCACACAGAAGGGCGTGACACTTTTGCATTTACAACAATATTGACCGCCTTATCTACATCGGCATCCTTTTCCACATATATATGGCAAACACCTGCGCCGGTTTCAATAACAGGCACAAGGCTGTTCTTCCGCACAAATTGTATCAGGCTGTCAGAGCCTCGCGGGATCAGCAGATCAATATATTTTGTCGCAGTAAATAATTCGTTGACGCTTTCACGGTCAGATGGCAGCAGCGTTATACAATCAGGATGAATATTATTTTCTTTCAATACTTTTTTGATCAAAGCAATAGCTGCACGGTTGGTATGTTCTGCATCTTTACTGCCTTTGAGCAGGCAGCTATTCCGGCTGCGCAAACACAAAGCCGCAATATCAAAAGTTACATTGGGTCTCGATTCATACACAGCACCGATCACACCCATTGGAACGGTGATTTTCTCCAGCAATAAACCGTTATTGAGTTTGTGCTTATTCAAAACTTTTCCCGAAGGATCAGGAAGACGGCGGATGGTACGGATGCTGTTGGCAATATTGATAATTCTTTCTTTATTCAACATCAGCCGGTCATTACGCGGATTATCCGATTCCTGCTTTGCCAGATCTTTTGCATTCGCCTTTAAAATTGTAACATTGTTTTTCTCCAGCGAATCAGCGAGCATCATCAACGCAGTTTTTATTTGTTTGCCGCTTGTGCGGCGAAGCTGTATGGCTGCTTTATATGTCTTGATAATAAGTGGTTCGATAGTCTGCATGAGATTCTTTTTAAAAAATCACTATGTCATCTGCATGTGCGGCCAGTACACTCTTCTGTGAAATATTTTCCATCATTACCTCAGCGCTTAACCTTACTTTAGCGACACCCATGATATTTTCTTCTTCATCCATCAATTGCACTACTTCGCCAGCCGCAAATTTTCCTTCTGTTTTTTTAATGCCGATGGTCAACAGGCTTCTGCGCTGATGCAATGCCCTTGCTGCGCCTTTGTCCACAAAAATACTTCCCAATGTAATAGAGCCGCTGGCAAGCCATTTTTGTCTTGCCTTCAGATTGGATGATTGCGCTTTAAAAATCGTTCCGTTGCCGCCCGTCAATGCCGCAGTAAAAGGATTTTTAACCGAAAGTCCGCAGATAATCACTTGTATCCCCAGCGAATTGGCAAGCCTTGTAAAAGTCAGCTTAGAGATCATACCGCCCAATCCCGGTATGCTTTTATCTTTTTTTACATAATTCAACACAGTATTGTCAATTCGCTCTACCACAGGAATGATCCTGTTCTCATCATTCATAAAACCACCGACCGAGGTGCAGATGATCAATGCATCTGCGTCAAGTCCTACTGCAATCAAAGTGGCAAGTTCATCATTATCAGAAAACTTGAGTTCAATATTACTGACAAGATCATTTTCGTTGACGACCGGCAAAATATCATTTTGCCAGAATGTTGCAAAGGTTTCTTTCAGTTGCAGGAATTGAGAGCGGCTTGAAAAATGATGGCGTTCACATAATGCCTGTGCCACAGGGATTTTGTATTTGAGAAAATATTTCTGATACAATTGAATGAGCACAGGATTACCTACTGCCGCTGCTGCTTTTCTTTCTGTTAATGTTCCTTTATAATTATTAATAAAATTTTTACCACTGCCCACTGCGCCGCTTGATACCAGCACCATCCTGTAGTTGCGGGAAAGTGAAGCAATCTCTGCTGCCACTTTTTTTATCACTGCACGGCTGATAATGCCATTACTGCCCGTAATAACCGCTGTGCCCAGCTTAATAACCAATACAGGTTTCTGCATGCGGCAAAAATATTGATTTGGATAGAATTGAGGTTTGATAATGATATCAATCTGAAAAAATCACAAAAGAAAAACAATACCATATTATTTTTTCAATTTTGCAATCATCCATTCAATCTGGTAAAATATAAAATGACAAGAATATTAAGTTGTGATTGGGGCAGTTCTTTCTGCAGGTTAAGACTGGCCGATGCAGAAAGCATGGATATACTCGCAGAAGAAATTTCCGGCAAAGGCATTGCGGATACATTTAATAAATGGAAGGCAACCAGAAATAATAATGATGAAAAAAGAATGTCATTTTTTATCGGAATATTAAAAGAGCATATACAAAAAATTGAAGTTGCTGTTGGTTCTTTGCAGGGCATTCCGCTTATCATATCCGGCATGGCTTCTTCTTCCGCCGGGATGTTGGAACTTCCATACAGGCATGTTCCTTTTGCAACAGGTGGTTCAGGTGCGAACACTCATTTCATTAAGGCAAATAAAGATTTCGATCATGATATATTGTTGATCTCAGGTGTACAAACAGATAATGATGTAATGCGGGGAGAAGAGACACAACTGATCGGTTGCATCACAAATGAGATGAACAATGATGATGAAAAAATGTTTATTTTTCCCGGCACACACAGCAAACACATTCTTGTAAAAAACAAGCAGGTCGTGGGTTTTAAAACATATATGACAGGGGAGTTTTTTGAACTGCTCTCACAAAAAAGCATTTTGCATAATTCCGTTCAGCAAAATCAACACCTATCCGGCAATTTAAAAAGTTTCAGGCAGGGTGTACAGGATGCTGTCGGCGCCAACCTGCTGCATGCTTCTTTTATGGTAAGAACAAACGAACTGTTGCAGCGATTCTCAAAAGAAGAAAATTATCACTACCTGAGCGGGTTATTAACAGGAACTGAATTTCAGGACATAGTTCACACAAATGTTGAAGAAATATTTTTATGTTGCGGTTCAAACCTGAAAGCATTTTATGAAGAAGCATTGAATATAACAGGCCTGATAAGCCGCGTTAATATATTACCCCCGGAGCGGGTTGATAAATCAGTGATACGCGGGCAGTTAAAAATTTTTTATCACTTCAAACAGAAATATGAGCACCACATTCAATCGTGAAAATTTTAATCGCCTGCCTGTGGTAGGCATCATGCGCCATTTCCCGGTACATTATGTCGAAAATATTGCAACGCAATTTTGCAATGCAGGACTTTCCACGCTGGAGATTACCATGAACTCTGAAGGTGCAGCAGAAACAATTGCAAACCTTGTCCGCAATTATGGCGAAAAAATGAATATTGGCGCAGGTACAGTTTGTACTATGCATGATCTCGAAGCAGCACTCAAGGCAGGCGCTCAATTTATTGTCTCTCCTTTTATTAATGAGGAAGTGATAAAAACATGTGTATCATCGCATATTCCAGTATTTCCAGGGGCCTTTACACCCACAGAAATTTACAGGGCATGGTCTCTTGGTGCAGAAATGGTGAAAGTATTTCCTGCCACGCAGGTTGGCGCCAGTTATATCAGGGAAGTTTTGGCGCCATTGAATGCTATCCCCCTCATGCCCACCGGCGGAATCTCAGTTGCTAATTTTACAGAATTCTTCAGCGCCGGTGCTAAAGCAGTAGGAATAGGCAGCAACTTCTTCCCTAAAAATATAATTGAAGCAGCGCAATGGGATGAGTTGAAAAATTTTTATTCATCCTTCGTCAAAAAATTTGAGGATTTTCAATCACAACAAAAAAAATAGTTATGTCCGGACTAAGAAGCAGGGATTGGTTTGGCAAAAAAGATAAGGCAGGCTTCATCTACAGAAGCTGGATGAAAAATCAGGGTTTTCCAGATCATCTTTTCGATGGCAGGCCTGTTATCGGCATCTGTAACACATGGTCGGAACTCA
>JAHEZC010000011.1:7199-13682 GCA_023251275.1 Parafilimonas sp.
ATGTCGTTGGGCGAAACATTGCTGCGGCCCACTGCCATGCTGTTCAGGAATCTTGCCAGCATGGATGCGGAAGAATCGATAAGAGGAAATCCCCTTGATGGCGTGGTGCTGCTTACCGGTTGCGATAAAACGACCCCTTCTACAATCATGGGTGCAGCAAGTGTAAATCTTCCCACAATCGTTGTTCCCGGCGGGCCTATGCTGAATGGTAAATTCAAAGGGCAGGATATTGGTTCAGGTACGCATGTGTGGAGGTTTGCAGAAGATGTAAAAACGGGTAAGATAACACCCGAAGATTATTCGTTTGCAGAAAGTTGTATGTCAAGAAGTGCAGGGCATTGCATGACGATGGGCACCGCTTCCACGATGGCCTGCATGGTGGAAGCATTGGGACTTACCTTGTCAGGTGCCGCTGCAATACCTGCGGTAGATTCACGCAAGAAAGTGCTGGCGCATTTGTCAGGAAGAAGAATTGTGGAAATGGTAAAGGAAGATTTGAAACTATCGGACATTCTTACACGGGAAGCATTTGAAAATGCTATAAAAGTAAATGCAGCTGTTGGCGGCTCTACGAATTTCATCATTCATCTTACTGCAATTGCAGGAAGAGTTGGAGTGGAATTACATCTTGAAGACTTTGATAAACTGGGCAGTAATATTCCTTTGCTGCTGAACCTGATGCCTTCAGGAAAATATTTGATGGAAGATTTTTATTATGCCGGCGGCTTGCCTGTCATCATCAATGAATTACGTGAGCACCTGCATATCCATGTAAAAACGGTTACGGGAAAAAGTCACGATGAAAATATAAAAGGTAATTGCGAATGCTATAATGCAGATGTGATCGCTGCTTATGAACTACCGTTCAAAGCTAAAGCAGGTATCGTTGTATTGAAAGGAAATCTCGCGGAAAATGGTGCGGTAATAAAACCCTCCGCTGCCACACCTGCATTGATGAAACATCGCGGAAGGGCGGTGGTTTTTGAAAACATTGAAGCATATCATGCAACAATTGATGACCCTGATTTAGATATTGATGAAACCTGTATCATGGTGTTGAAAAATGCCGGACCTGTTGGCTATCCCGGCATGCCCGAAGTAGGCAATATGACTTTGCCAAAAAAATTATTGGATAAAGGCGTTACTGATTTAATAAGAATTTCAGACGGACGCATGAGCGGCACTGCTTATGGCACGGTAGTATTGCATGTGTCTCCTGAGGCAGCGATTGGCGGCACGCTCGCATTCGTAGAAAATGGTGATTTTATAGAATTGGACGTAGCTGCAAAGCGCATTCATTTAGATGTGGCTGATGAAGAATTGGTACACAGAAGAAAGCTTTGGAAAAAATCTGTACCCTCTTCGACAAGAGGATATGTGAGTTTGTATATTCAGCATGTGCAACAGGCAGACAAAGGAGCTGACTTTGATTTTTTGTTAGGATGTTCAGGGGCTGAGGTAACAAGGGATTCGCATTAAAATTAAAAGAAAAAAGATGTGCAAATTTTAGTTGTAGTGATAATATCATTTTATTATTCTTATGTGGATAAACAATGATGTGGGGCATTTACAAGACTATATAACCCAGGTGTGGGTTAAAGTAACAGGGAGAAAATTTGACCCTGAAAAAGAAAGCTTCTTAGTAGGGCCAACTGGCGATACTACGCTGATCAAGGATAAATTCTTTCAAGACCTTGCTTTAAGGGAAAATCTTGATATCCAGCAAGACATTAGTGATTGTGGACTCATTGAAAGTTTTGAAGATTTAACTTTAACTGCAACAGAAAAAAAATTACTCAACCCACGTATTATTGATTTTTACGAAAGAACAGCAAAATATAATTTCGAAATCTGGTCAGAATGGTGCGGCTTTTTCAAGCCCTTCGGTTGGCTTTTATCAATAATCTTCAGTAAACGATTACAACAGTTAAATCTTCCATTAAACTCATTGGATTCGGCAAAAGGCATTACCAGCAATATCATTAAGCTTATTGATAAAAAAACAAATATTTCCAAATGGACAGTCTGGTACAGGATTTTAAAAAGTACAAATTATGTGATTTATTCTGGTGTTTATACAATTTGCGAAGTTCCAAATTTTCCTGGCAGGTTTTTAAAAGTTGTTTTTCCGTTGCCAAATGGTAATGCTATAGTAATTATGCGCAGAGAAATACTTGATAATGGTTCACTAAAGCTTTGCTCAGACGGTCACAGATTTGGTGACAATGGCTTCTATTTTACATTGACCAATCATAAGGGAAAATACTGGACACGTTTTGTAAAATCAATGCACGAATGGATTACAGTTTATGTTGATGATGAGAATATCATAAGAGCAGATCACCACCTGCATTTTTACGGAATGCCTTTTCTGAAATTGCATTACAAAATGATGGAAAAACAGAAATAATTATTTATTGCGAAGTACTCTCCCAGGTATTTACAAATGAAAAATGATACAGCCTGATATTCCATATCGCATTTCAAAATATTAAGCCGGCAATAGAAGGATTTGTTTCATTCTATCTGAAAAAATTGAACATAGAACAAGAAAGCCCCGCCTGAGGCGGGGCTCGAGTTTACCACTCTAAAAGAACCCCCAAAGATTCGTGTTTTTCCAGGTTAATCTTACGGGAAACAAAAACAATGTAACTTTTTTTCAATAGGCCGGTTAATTTAGAAAATTTATAAATACATTCTGGTTCATTTAAAATCCCTGGTAAACCCGATTTTTAATCCAAAATTGGTGACTGGCAAATCGCCACGTCCCACCCCTTTCAGTGGTAATTGATAATAAGGTTCAATGCGCATCTTCATCGTTCTGTCCCTGTTCAATGAACCTTCGTATCCTGCGCTTACCTGCAGGTTAGCAAACACATTACTGGATGCCTGTTTGTAAGATTTGTTTGAAACATATTGTGATCCATTCTTATTCAAAGCATAATCAAATTGTTCATCGTGAATAATGATTGATGTTACTCCGAATGTTGCGAAGTAATGAGACGGACCTTTTTTTGAATTAAAATTATACCTGAAAGCTACAGGCATTTCAGTAATCCTGCTTTTGCCATTAAGGTTTATAATCTCCGTATTGTTAGGCACCCGTATATTGTCTTTGCTGAGATATTTGCCCTCAGTAAAGTAGTGCTCCTGTCCTTTTATAATACTGATTTCGATATTAAGATTTGGCTTGATCCGGTAACCCGCTATGATTCCATAATTTAATCCCGGGCTTTTCACTGACTGAAATTTTACGGTAGAAAAATCAGGACCTGCCAGTAACCCAAGATAAAAACGTTTAGGAACGGTGAGCTTAATAATCTGCGATTTTGCATTTTCATTTGCAGCATTGCCGCTATTGGAATTAATTATACTATTCTGGCTCTGAACTCCCGCAAGCGGTTTACTATTAGGTTGCATAACAAGCTCATTAATCTGATCCTGGCGGGTTATCTGCGGCAAAGGAAGTTCGTTTCCATGCAATACAGGTTGTGACGGTATTATAATTGTTTTACTTACCCCCTTTTCACCGCTTACCTTGTTATCACTTAGAGTGAAAATATGATCTATAGAATTTTGTAAAGGAGTAGTTTCCTGGTCTTTCAGGCTGAATTTGTCAATAGCCTTCACAGTATTAATACGGGCATCAGCAACAGCACGGTTTGCTGAAGAAGCCGGGGCAACATCAACTCTATTTCCGGGATCGGAAACCGTATTGGGCAATTCTTTCTTTACCTGAACTAAAGGCTGTTTGGCTGTACTGGTATCAAAAAAATATTTTTCGACAAAAAGACCTGTCGGTATAAGAAATGCAAGCAAAACAGCAGCAGCACTCAGGCTGATGCGATAATTAGATTGAGGTGAAATAGCTGCAGATTCATTCGCGGGGTTATTCAGCCTGCTGCGCATTTTATCCCAGTCGGCGACATCCGTTTTTATGGGATAGTGCTCCGCTGCACTTCTGAATATATCATCCATATCATCACTTATATGCTGCATATAGCACTGTTGAAATATCGCGGTTTATGAATTTTTGCAGATGCAATCTCGCTTTCGACAAACTTGATTTGGAAGTACCCACCGATATACCCAACCTGTCAGCAATTTCCTGGTGCGTAAAGCCATCTATCACATACATATTAAACACGACCCGGTACGATGGCGGCAACTTTTTTACTTCACTAATCAGTTCTTTATACAAAACCATATTGTCTGCGAACTGTGTTCTGTCGGGTTCTTCCCAAATGCTGTCTGGCATGCTTCCGATCTCCGGCATCAGGTTTTGCCTTCTCAATTCATCAATGGCCGTATTAACCATAATTCTTTTCATCCAGCCCATCAACACTTTTTCAAGATCATTCTCATCCTTGCAAAAGAATTTATGAAAATTCAGAAATACTTTGACAAACCCATCATTTACAATGTCTATAGCTTTTTCATACCTGTAGATATAGCGGAAAACGATCTTCAGACAATAGCCGTAATAATGCTCATACAGTATTTTCTGATACCTATGCTCACTGTTTCTGCACCCGCTGATTATCTGGCTCAGAGATTCCAAAAGTCTGGTATATTTAATGATACGATGATTGACAGAAGTGGTTGCCTGCCTGTCAAAATTTTGACGCTGTAAGATACAACTAAATCGTTTCCCGGCGCTCAATTTTGGCTTAAAAAGAGAAGCTATATTGATTTAATGCAACATCCCTGGATTCTTATAACTGTATCTGCCATCTTCTTTTAACGAACACAATGGGTTTAAAATTTTATTGTTTACGGAAAATAAAATGGAAAGAGCTATTGCTCTTTTGACTGTAATTCATATATCACTGCTTCGTATTGCTGAAGTTTTCCGTCTGCTAAAGGAGCAGAGTAATTTCCCAGCAATAGTTTTGCTTTACTGAGGTCTATCCCTGTTTTTACTGATGCCGTTTTGCTCGTAAAATTAAGCATCACCAATATTTTTTTACCATTGCCTTCCCTTGTAAAAGCATATACATCCGGGTTGTCTTTATCAAGCAATGAATATTTTCCATAAATCAAAACCAGGTTTTCTTTGCGCAATTTTACTGTTTTTCTAAAATAATTCAGCACTGAATGCGGGTCATTTTCCTCTGCGGCTTTATTGATCATTTTATAATTCGGATTAACATTTATCCATGGAATGCCTGTCGTAAACCCTGCATTTACAGTGCTGTCCCATTGAAATGGTGTACGGCCATTATCTCTGCAGAATAATTTCAGGTCCTCTATAAATTTCTGAATATCTCCGCCAATGTTTTTTTGATGCTGATATTCATTAAGCGTCGGCACATCACGATAATCTTCAATTTTAGAAAACCTGATATTGGTCATGCCCAACTCATCTCCATTGTAATAAAATGGAGTGCCCCGCATAGTCATAATGAATGTGGTAAGCATTTCAGAAGATAATTGCCTGAATGCAGGACTATCATTTCCAAACCTGCTTACCAATCTTGCCTGGTCATGGTTGGCAAGAAAAATGGATAACCAGCCCTTCTCAGCAAAAGCGCTATCCCATCGGCTGAATACCTCTTTAAAATGAAGAAGGCTGTATCCTTTAGGATTACCAATATCAACTCCTTCAAAGGCATAAGCCATGTCTAATTCCTTACGCTCTGCATCAACCAGGTTGTGAGCATCTTCAAATGTATTTCCCGCACCTTCCGCCACACTCATTATATTGTATTTACTGAATACTTCACGGTTCATTTCTTTCAGATAATCGTGCAGGTGCGGACCCATAGCATAATATGGCATAAAGTTCTTTTCATACCCTTCGGGGAAAGCAGGAAAAGTAGTGTCTTTCGCGGCAAACTGAAATGCATCAAGCCTGAAACCATCAATCCCTTTATCTGCCCAGAATTTCATAATATGATATACTTCCTGCCGCAACTGCGGATTTTCCCAGTTTAAGTCAGGTTGCTTCCGTGAAAAATAATGCAGGTAATATGCATTGGTAAGCGAATCATATTTCCAGGCATCATGATTTATATCAAACAAACTGTACCTGTACGGCGGCTTCCCCTCTTCAGCATTCCACCAATGATAATAATTACGATAAGGACTTGTTCTCGAACTGCGGCTTTGCTTAAACCATTCATGTTCATCACTGCTGTGATTCACGACGAGGTCCATTACCAATTTAATTCCGCGGTCATGCATGCCTTTAAGCAACGCATCGAAATCATCCATTGAGCCAAAATCTTTCATGATATTGCGGTAATCGCTGACATCATAACCATTATCATCGTTAGGAGAACTATAGATCGGATTGAGCCAGACCACATCAACACCTAAGCTTTTAATATAATCCAGTTCAGAGATGATGCCCTTCAAATCACCAATGCCGTCACCATCGCTGTCTTTAAAACTTCTCGGATAAATCTGGTAAACAATTGCTTCTTTCCACCATTTACGATCCGTAAAGTCATTGCCTGAAAGCTCATTCTTATGCGACTG
>JAHEZC010000012.1 GCA_023251275.1 Parafilimonas sp.
TAGAAAATATTTAAAAAAGACCTTTTTTCTTGTATTCAACATAAAGAATTGTTACACATTTTTTGTCATCGCGTTTGGAGCTTACCGATTTAATTATAATTTTTTTATTCCCACGGATCGTCTGGCAGAACTGTGTTACTGTTGACCACTCCTTGCCATTTGCCAGCAATTTGGTGGCATCGGTACCGCTGCATAGGAATTGATTGAAGCTTTGAACATCCTGCTTTCCCTGCACCACCAGTTCAAGCATGCTTTGGAATTCCTGGTCAGGAATAAAATAAATTTTTGGTGTTTTTACTGCAGGTGTGGATGTCACGGGTATATTCGTGTTTGCAGGTTCCTTATTCGCAGGTTCCTTGTTTACAGTTGTTGTATTCTCAGGTATTTTTACAGATGGCGGTATATATACGGGCACCACAGGAATTATATAACTGCCCTTATTTACTTTTTGTAAAACATTGATTGTTTTACGATAAATCTTTTTGGGATCGTTATCTAATTTCAGTTGAATATACTGAGTACCGCCAATAAGGAATTTATATGTAGCAAGACTATCTTTTTGTGTGGAGAAATTTGGTGAGTTTACTACTGTCCATTCATAAGAGTTCGCTTTTACAGCGGAATAATATTTTACGGATTCACCGGTATGCGGAGTATCCGGGCCACTTATCGGATCAAGCATCATCAGGGGAGCTGTATTGATTTGCTGCGTGTTTAGTTGTGCAATAGTCACAATTTCAGAGGCAATGCATCCGCCGTACGCGGTAGCAGTAATATTATATGTTCCTTCACGAAGAAAACTGTGTTTTGCGCTATCGCCTTCTATCTGAGTAGTACCATCACCAAAATCCCATACTATTTCACGCGCATTTGATTTATCGGGTGAAAGAGTAATGGTCTCACTTACATAATAGCTGTTGCTCTTTCCTGTTGTAAACCCTTTTATTAAAATTCCGAATGGAGCGCAATGATTTTTATTGAACACTTTAAAACCAAAAACGGTTGCGCAAATCACAGCCACAACAAGCATGGTTAACCATACTTTTATGTCTAAGCCCATGCGTGCCCTGGTAAATATGGAATATCCGTTACTCATATATCAATGTGGTATCTGGTTTCTTAAGTTAGTATAGTTCATCAGAAGCTGGTTGTAATTGTTTTTCCATTCTTCCAGTTGCTGTAAAAGTTGCCCCCTGTCCACATTCTGATTACTGCAATCCCGAAGCTGTTTTTTAGCAAACTGAAAATTGGACATATCCTGAACAATATTCTGATAAAAAATTTTTAACACAGAAGAATCCCGGAGAGTCATGGCATCAAGATCTTTGAGGTTTTCTGTTATTTTACTGTCAATCAGGTCTGATGGAACTCCTGCACGGTTCACGGTGTCCAGCAATACTCTTGCATCTGACATTTTCGCTGAGAAATTCTGTGCAAATGCCTGTTGTTTCTGCAATGATGTAACCTGCTGCTGCATCTTTTCATTTTGCTTAAAAGGAATTTGCATGCCGAAGAAAACAGCAAGCACGATCAATCCATTTGTGACAATAAAAAAAATCAGAAAATAGATAAAAGCAGATTGCCTTTCTTTTGTATTAAGCGGCTTCATACGACAATATTTTTTAAAACAGTTAAATTAAAATTTGTTATCCAAAAAACCTGCGTCTTCCTTTTTGCTGCATGGTATTGCTGTCAGTGTGTTGCTGTTCTTCCTTTACAAAGAAACCGGCTTCCTTACGCTTGCCGATAAATTCAAGATTACTCAATGTTTCAAACAGTTTCCCTGTAATCTTTACAAAGAATACTATTGGCTGAATATTTTTATTCACATCATTATTATCATACCGCAGGTTGGCAAGATTGCTAAGCATGTTTTCCAATTCACCCTGTTTCAAATCACACCACTCACTCAGATAATTCATCATCTCTTCTTTGCCTGAACCGATCCGAAGGTCAATTGTATTTTTCATTACTCGTGCAAGCCCTACAATAGAAGCCAATAATGCAGCAGGTGCTTCATGCGCCTGGATCCAACGTAAATTAGTAATAGATTGTCCGAGGTAAAGCATCATCCTGTCACAGAAAAACATTACCAGTTCTGACAATTCATTTTGTTGACTCCTCTTAAAAATTTTCTGCACGATCCTGGATCCTCTGATTTCCAGTTCACTGAGAAAATGATCGAGTTCACCATGCAAAGTCATCAGGTCGGGATGAGCACTGATAGAAAAACATGGTGGAATGTATTCTTCTTCGATCCGGACATTACTTCCATTTACCAGTATTTTTCCGATCATCAATGCATAAGGATTGTTTGCAAATTGGCTGTACTGGCTGTTACTGATCACCTCTACCTGGTATGATGGTAATACATAAGGTAACCGTGGAGGATTTTCTGAAATATCAGGATTGCCGGAGGGAAGTTTCTCAAAAGGATGGACGGTAATTACTACCCAATATGCACTCTCACCTGCTGATGCAGAAAATTGAAATGAAGTAGCAGGCACTCCATCTGTATCACCCTGCCCCGACTTGCCTAACGCCGGAATATTGATACGCATGCCTCCCGGGGTAATCGCCTGGCATGAAAGTATCGTGACACGCAATGTATTTTGGTTGTCCAAAGAAAATTTTACATTGTAAGTATTTTCACCCGAAGCAGAAGAAGGAAGTATGCCATACTTAAGTGGTGAAAGGCTAAGTGCTGCCACATCATGCAATGCATCTTTTGTTGCATCATCCTGTGCAATAAAAAGATTTTTGTTGATCTTCATTCCGTCAATCCAGTTGACCGGAAAATGTTTGAGATTGTCTCTCATGATATGTCAGCTTAATCTTGTTTTTAAATGTGCTCGCAAATAATTACCGAGTTTTCTTTTATGCCATTCTCTCTCACTGTTAAATATGGATCGAGTACTTTATTGGATTGATACCATCTTTTTTTCAGTCTGAACCACCATGTTATCGGTTCTTTGTGTTCATTAATAAATTGTATAGGCGTTTCGCTTTGCAGTTCATTATAATCATTAATAAAGTGATAGAACAATTCACCCACTACAATTGTTTCGGGTGTCTTTGCGCGAAAAAAAGTTTTCTTAATATCCGCAGCTTTTTTTGGGATATCGAAACCGATAACGAGTAATCGTTCATTGCTGTTCTCATCAGGCGGATCAATAGGTTGGGTAACCGGATACTCCCACGTTTTGAAAACTGCCTTCGGAATGCTGTATGCAGCTTCGAAGGTGTGATATACAAACAAAGGGACCAGAAACATCAGAAAAGAAAGCAAGATCGGATAAAACATAAAATCTATATTCTTATCCTTCGGGAAAAAATATTCCAACACTGAAAATAACACCACTATCAGGAGTATAACAGCCAGGGTAAACAGCATTTCACCACCGAGTGCTTTATACCTGTTTTCTAATTTCAGGGAAATAAACTTAGTGTGCATTACTGCCATTTGGATACAACCATATAAAAGAAAAAGGAAACAAAATATCCAAAAAACGCTAAAGTGATCGTCAAAAATATATGTCAATGCAAATGCAATGGCGGCGTCAATCAATGCTGTAATGATACCCGCTACTATAGTTCTTTTGCCAAAATCTGTGATATTACCCAGAAGATTTCTTGCTATTGCTAACAGAAACATTGCAACGGCAGCAGTTCCGGCCATAAACATCCAAAAAAATTTGATCGCCATCGGTATTGGTACTTGTCGTTAAATTACAAAACCGTATCCCATAATTTTTTCCGCTTCTTCTAAATCAGTTTCAGCGGTTTCGTATTCAAATACTGCGTCCACCTGGACTGGGATAAATATTTCTACAAACAGTTTCAATAATTTCCCCAAAGGTTTTTCTGCAGTAAACCCTTCCATTTCATTCGCTAATATATCATTTATTGTAAATATCCAGCAAAGAGAAGATTCATTAAAGCAATTACCCGTTACAAAATCTACTCCAAGTGATGTGTTACTCAAGGACAGATCATTTTCCTGCATCAGTTGATACTGTTCGTGTTTTTCTTCAATCGTTATTTCTTTTTTATGAAGTACCATTTCCAAAGCTTTTGCAGTAAGCTTCAGATCGCCTTTAATCATATAAGCCCACGGCATTAAGCGTGCAAGTATTCTCGCTGAATCTTCAGGAATGTCATTTGGCAAATTCCAAAACTCAAGAAAGCTTTCGGTAATGTTGCCTCCAAGGATACCAAGCATCATTGATCTTTCTTCCTGTTCTATAAGAGTAGTATAGCGGATAAATTCCTGCTCCAGTGGCTGAAAAAATTTTCGCGTATATCTTTCCTCTTCTTTCAGGCGGCGAAAGTCTTTCACCATATCAGGCACCGTGGTGTTTCTGTTGCTTGAAACCGGCTGGTGAAAAAGCCCCTCTGGCAATAAATCATAGATGCTGTCCCTGTTGATAACAATTTCTACCAGTTCGTCGCCATCATCATTCTGCATTTTGCTTACAGAATCTATTTCTTTTCTAAAGCGTTTTTTAAAAGAACCTGATCTGGAAAAAATCATGTTTTCAAATGAAAAACCATTGCTTATAAGATCTGCACAGAATGCCTCTGGTTTTAAATACATGTATTTACCCGGATCGTAATTTTTTTCTACGCCAGCCATATCATCGCATAATTTATTTTATCAATTATCTTATTTTATCAATTATCGCCATCTTCTGAAAAATAATTTAATACCTTATTATCTTTTGAAAGTAAGCTGAATTCATTTTTATTTAAATCAAATTTACCCGGTTTACCGGTAATAATTTTTATTTTCAAATATTTTCTTTTTAAGAATCAGTGAGATGTTTCTGTAAAACCCCGTAAAATAGTGAATAAATCTGATCTGCCTGAACTTCATAGTCATTATAACAAATGATATTAGATTCCTGGAAAAAAATAATTGGTTTGTAAAAAATTAAAACATTACTTTTAAAATGTTAAACGATTTTTTAAATTAAAATTCTTAAAATTATGAGTTTCAAAGCAAAATTAAGCGTAGGCGGAAAGGATTACAATGTTCTCGCTTTCAGTTTTAGCATGTACCAGGAAGTTGATAATACGGGTCGCCCTGCCTCAGTTGCCCGCGGCGGGACGCTCAACGTTGAAGTAGAAAGTTCAGCGGAAACCGATTTATTTGAATGGATGTGTAACAGTTGGGAAATGAAGGATGGAAGTGTCGTTTTTCTTAAACGGGATACAGATGCTACCCTGAAAGAGCTAAAATTTAAACAAGCATATTTAGTAGGATATAGTGAGGCGTTTTCGGGTACTACCGGGGTTCCAATGACTATATCCATGACGCTTTCTGCTCAAGAATTAACATTGGGTAATGGCACGCACAAAAATGAATGGGTATAAATAAATCGCCACTCTGATCAATCCATTATGAGAGAATTAACCGCCTTTCTATAGGGCGGTTAATGTGTTATTTTAATAAATCAAGAAATTATAGTTTATGCCCGGCGATCAATCAGCTTTTAAACTTAGTGAAACCCAAATTACAATCGGAGGAACTGAAATCAATTTCTCGAATCTTGTCATTAACCAATACCTGGCGGATGTAAACAGTTTTTCGTTTAACTGGCGTCAGGAGAAGGGCGATGCGAACCTTTCAGCCTATATTGATTTTTACCAGAATAATCTTGCCAAAGAAGTAACCATCACTATACAAAAAAAATTTACTTTTAAAGGAAATATCTGGACCATTAATTGTACCAACCAGGATTCTTTGGGAATAGAATATGAAATAACCGGCAAAGGAATATTTGCTCAGCTTGATGAAGTGCCTGAATGTAACTCTTTCTATAAAAGAACTATTCAACAAATATTTAATGATACCAACAGTGCGAAAGGAGCGTCATTACATCTTTCGCCGAAAAACCAAAATGAATTATTTTATATAGTCCAATACAATCAAACCATATTTGAGTTTTACAGGATGATGGCCGCCCGCACTGGTGAATGGTTGTATTATAATGGTACGGAGCTCGTATTGGGCGACCCGGATACCGAAGCAATAAGCTTAAAGGCATTGGAAGATGTGCATGACGTAAACATTACGGCGAAACTTGGGAAAGCACCTCCAAAGCAGGCAGGGTTTGATCCGTATAAAGGAGAAGAATTACAACACCAGAATCAGAAGGATTCTTCGGGGGGATTGATAGGAGCAGGATTAAAGGGAGGTGAAACCGCGTTTGGTAATAGCCAGTTAAATACTCATTTTGCACAGGCGGTCAATACCGCTTTGCTCGGAGATCACAGCCGTTTACAACAGCAGGCTTCTGCTGCTTCAATTGTCCAGCTCACTGCAAGGACCAATGAAAGCAAATTGAAATTAGGGGGCAAAATAAAAATGCTTGACGAAAAAGGCAACAGTGAAGGTGAATACATCATTACAGAAATTCATCACATCTGTAACACAGACACAGACTACCAAAATCATTTTACTGCAGTGCCCGCAGAAGCAAAAGTGCCGCCCTATACAAACCCGCTGCTTTTTCCTGTGTGCAAGCCGCAGCCTGCATTGGTAAAAGATAATGAGGACAAAGACGGGCTTGACAGAATAAAAGTGCACTTTCCCTGGCAGCCATCGAACCAAACCACACCATGGATAAGTGTTCTTACTCCACATGCAGGAAAAGATAAGGGGATACGCTTTTTACCTGAAACAGGCGAGGAAGTATTAATAGGCTTTGTGGATAATAATGCTGAAAGACCTTATGTGATGGGTGCCTTTCATACAGACAAAAACAAATCGGGCTATGCGTATGAAAAAAACAATATTAAAGTGATTGGCACAAGGACTTCAAGGAGAATCGAGATTGATGATGACCAGGGAACGATATATATAGCCGATGACATAGATAAAGATAAAACGAAAGGCAATTCAATTTTTTTTAATAACGACGATGGAGAAATCTACCTGGTATTAAATTCCGCCAAAGATAAAGATAACTTTTCCGGCGTTGTTATGAAGGGTGAAAAGACCCTGGATATAGGAATAAGAAAAGGTGGCGAAGTAGTTCTGTCAATCAATTTTGATGCTGTTGGTAAAAAAATATCTCTTCAATCAAAAGGCTCTGTTGAAATTTCTGCAGATCAGAGCATTAAACTTAGCTCCAAAAGTATAAGCATCAGTGCCAGCCAGGATCTTACACTTGAAGGCACTTCAAGCGGAGTAGCCGTCAAGGGCCAAAAAATAGACGTGGAAGCCACAACTGCTCTTAACGCAAAAGGCTTAACTGCGAAACTGGAAGGAAGCACACAGGCAGAATTAAAAGCAGGAGCAATGGTATCCGTTACTGGGGCAATTGTAAAAATAAACTAATATGCAATGGGACAACCCGCAGCAAGATTAACAGACATGCATCTGTGCCCGATGCAAACGCCTGCCTTAGTGCCCATACCGCATGTAGGCGGTCCTATTATAGGTCCTGGCTCTCCAACCGTTTTGATAGGCGGCATGCCTGCGGCTGTAATGGGGGATATGTGCGTGTGTGTAGGTCCGCCCGATTCAATTATAAAAGGCAGCGTCACGGTATTAATTGGCGGTAAACCCGCAGCACGTATGGGAGACAGCACTGCTCACGGAGGAAGCATTTTGCTTGGCTGCCCTACCGTATTGATAGGGGGATAAAAGAAAATCCACACAAAAAGATTTAAACCATAATGGAACAAAAATTACTGGAGATGCTTTATGCAAATGCTGTGGCAATTGTGAAAGAAACTAATGAAAAAATTGTAAAATATCCCAGGAACGCGATTGAAGTATATTATGGTATCAGCCTTGAAAATTTACCCGAAAACGCCTTCGATCTGGAATCTCTGGATGAAAAAAAAGGCCATGAAAATACGAAGAAATTAAAGAAGCTCAGAGAGGAGAGCGTCCATAAAGCGTTATATGCATCAGAGGCAATGAAGCTGCAGGCCGCTGAAATTGGGAAAATAATACAGGAAAGCGCCGAAAAAATAAAAATGCTATATAAAAATGCTCTTGATAGAGATACAACATTAACGGGTTGATATAAATTTGAGATATTAATTGCCATGATATGACCATGTTATTTTTTAAATTACTCAAAAACAAAATGCACAAAATATTGGATTAATTAAAATGCAGTAAAAGAAATTATCCATTGTTTTGACTATAGCTTTTTCATTGAAGAGAAATATCGGGTTGAACGATGATAGTAAGAATACAAGCCTTATACCCGAAAAAATTGAAAGCATTTCCGGGTTAGCGAAAAACGATGATTGAGGAGGTTGCGCTGAAATGAAAAATACTTTAACTTTAAATCCTGAAATCAGGTTTCTAAAAATAAATACTCACCATTTAAACTAAAAAACATGGGCACTATACCTCTTCTCGCTCCAAATTCCATTATTGGCATTCATTATATTGGAGGCGCTCAATACCGTGCCGTTTACAGGGTAATTACCGCAGCCGGAGAAATGGTTATTAAAGCAGAAAAAACGGGTGAAAAAGATGCATCCGCATCCCTTAAATGGGGTAGTAAGCTGATGAAAAATGTGAGCAGCGCAGATGTGAATGTAAAAATATTAAGTCAAAATGAAATTGGTGAATTTCATAGAGCTGCCACTGCGCTCTTGCCGAATGATCCTGATTTATTTGGCTTTTTCACTTCACAAATTGTTTGGGTAAAGATGCCACTGATACAGGATCTGTCTGATTCTGATCTGTGGCAAAAAAATCTTGGCGACGTTGTAGCGCTTTATAATAAAATGAACAAGCCCAATTTCTGGGTTCAGTTGGGGCAGATATTGGCAGTTGATATTTTCATTGGAAATATTGATCGTTTTGCTTTGGACGGAACTCCTATGAACGAAGGAAATATTTTTTTCAGAGATGCGGGAAACGGGGGTCATGATACGATAGGACTTGATTTTTTTTCTGTCAGGGATCTCGCCAACGGAGATTCAAATCTCGTCAAGTTTAAAACAACATCAGACGAGGGGACTTTTGATTATTTATATACCTTAACTCAGGATGGAAGAATGACCGGATATGCGACCAATGTAGTTCATGGTCTTAATGCGCACCTGAATAAAAGAAACAGAAAAAACGCGGCAGGCAATGCTATACGGGCTGACTTGGCCCTGGATTGTGCTTTTTATACCGGTAAACTGAAAGAAGGAATCGTGCTCGGAGCTACAGCAATTCGATCATATTTGCGTGGTAAAATAGCGACTTATGGTGCAATGCCTGCCCCTGCTCCTCCAGCCGCAGGGTGGAAGAGAGCAGTGCCTCAGCCCCCGCCTATTCCCAGTAACAATAAACCTGTCGCCAAACATAAGATTCCGCCGGGTATTATTAGCAGGATGCAGTTTTTAGGTTGGCTTAATTAAAATAGCCGAAATATTTCTTAATTAAAGACTTCGTGATTTAGCTCGCATAGCCTCTTATTAGCGGGTATTGCGAAGAGGAAGTTGCCTTCGAAGACTCGTGAAAAAAATGCAAAAGATTTTTTTGCTTTGAGTACCTTATTTTTTTGAAAACTTGAACATTGTGTTCCCTGTTATTCTGCCTGTACGGAAGAATATTTCGAAAACAAAAAAATAAATTTTTTCTTATCAATATATTTTTAACTTTAGCCGCATTAATTTAATAGCTGGTTAGTGCACCACTGAATTATGGCTACATTAACTTCATATTCATTTTCTCCACTGGCACAACAGGCGATGCATGTTGCTTCCCAGGTTGCGAAGGAAAATATGCACGCAACTTACGGAGCTGGCCACCTGCTAAAATCCTTGCTGCATAAAGATTTGCCGTTACTGAAATTTCTTGAAAGCAAAGGAGTGGATGTCTATTATCTTGAAGAGTGGGCAGAGATACGTATAGAGCAATACCCAAGAACAAGTAAACCATCAGAGAAACCTGAAGCGGATGAAGGTTGTGAAACAGTATTCAACGAAGCAGAAAACTTCCAGACAAAATTGCAATATCATTCCATAGAACCCGAGTGTTTGCTTATTGCCCTTTCTACCCCGGGAGTTGCATTTTCTTATGAACAATTAAAAACATATCCCCTTTCTTCCGCACAGGTGCTGCAATGGTACGAGACCTCAAAATCAGGAAACGGTAAACCGGCTTCCGCTGCTTCCATGGGGGATTATTATGCTTCACCGGCATCGGGCTCAACAGAATCGTTGAGTAAATATTGTATTAATAAACTAGCAGAGGCGGCGGCGGGTAATCTTCGTCCTGTAATAGGAAGAGACAAAGAAATAAGGCAGATGTGTGAGATCATCAGCCGGAAAAGTAAATCAAACGTCATCATCACCGGCGACCCTGGCGTAGGAAAGACAGCATTGTTAAATGGTTTTGCACTTGACGTAGTAAATGGTCATGTGCCAAAGCACCTGCAGAATGTTGCGGTATATGAATTAGACAATGGAGCATTGCTCGCCGGGGCATCCTATAAGGGTGAAATTGAAGACAGGCTAAGAAAGATCATCAGGGAACTTTCCAATCTTGAAAAGCCCATTCTTTTTATTGATGAGATACACACGCTTATAGATCGCAGCAATCCAAACAGCGGTGCCACAAGTATTCTGAAAGCGGAACTGGCAAAAGGAATTCTTACCGTTGTGGGTACTACCACGATTGATGAATACAGGAAAAGCATTGAAAAAGATGAAACATTCAGCCGCAGGTTTGAAGTAATAAAATTGCAGGAGCCTGACACCACCATTGCAGAGAAAATGGTGCGTAACCAGGCAGAGTTTTATCAGCAGCATCACCAGCTTACAATTAATGATGAAGTTTTTCCTGAAACAATACGATTGGCAAAGCGATTTATAAAAGACAGGAAATTACCTGATTCTGCAATTGATCTTTTAGACAGAACACTGGCAGTATGCCGTATTATGGCTGACACAGCAGCGCTAGATGTGCAAAACCTCAGTGTTAAACTGAGCACACTGGAAATTGAAGCTACAGAAGAACAATTGCGTTGGCTATATCACGAAACGCAAACGGGTCTAAGTCCGGTGTTACTTGCAAGATATAACGAGGAAATTGAGTTTAATAAGATTTTGGACCTGGCTGAAATGAAAAAATACCTGAGCGACATGTTCGCCAGCCTCTCTTCCGTTGCTGCTGGCGAAAAAAAATATATTGATCCTACAGACCTTAGCGCTGTAGTCGCAAATATTACCGGCATTCCCTTGGGAAAAATCCAGACCAAGGAGCAGCAGCGCCTGGTAAACATGGAAAATCATTTGCGCCAGCGTGTAATTGGGCAGGACCATGCTTTGAAAACTGTGGCAGATGCCATTCTCGAATCACGTTCCGGCTTAAATAAATCAGGACAGCCTATTGCCTCATTTTTCTTTTTGGGACCAACCGGTACCGGTAAAACAGAACTGGCAAAATCTCTTGCAGAATTTCTTTTCCAGGATGAAAATTCCATCATTCGTTTCGATATGTCTGAATTCAAGGAAGAACATTCTGCGGCATTATTATATGGTGCACCTCCCGGCTATGTAGGTTATGAAGAAGGCGGCATGCTGGTGAATAAAATACGCCAGCAACCTTATGCCATCGTGCTTTTTGATGAGATTGAGAAAGCCCACCCGTCTGTATTCGATATTTTCTTACAGATACTTGATGAAGGGAAAATGCATGACAGACTGGGTAAGGAAGGGGATTTCTCCAATGCTGTTATTCTCTTCACTTCTAATATTGGAGCAGAACATATCATAGAGAGCTTCAATACTGGTGTTATTCCGAAATCAGAAGACCTGATGAATATCATGTCAAGATATTTCAGACCCGAATTTTTAGCGCGTGTAACTGAAATTGTTCCTTTCGCTCCTGTAAGCAAAGAAAATGTAGTGAACATATTCAACATTCACCTCAAGCCGCTGGTTAAGCAATTAGAACAACAGGGAATCACATTTACTGTATCAACTGAAGCGGCAGAACATCTTGCAAATCTTGGCTTCACACCAAAATACGGGGTGCGGCCATTGAAAGGCGTTATCCGCACTGCATTGAGAAAGCCCCTTAGCAGGATGATTGTGAACAGTGAACTTAAAAAAGGAAATTTGATAGAAGCGCAATTAAATGAAAATAATGAATTAACTTGGATTATTAAATAAAACAGAAGCATATGCTGTATGGATATATTTGATGTGCTTTTGAAAAATGTTTAAAATTATTTTACGATTTTGGCATAAATAAACGGATAGACTATTTGTAACAATTAAAAAAATAAAACAATGGCAGATACTTACGGCATTGGTGGCACCGAAGTAAAGACCGATGCGAGCGAAGCGATATTGGAAATTCCCCAAAACAGGACCCTTATGGCGGAAAAACTTACAAAAGACCCACCTGTAAAACCGGAGATAGCACACGGTTTACAAACTATTGAACAGGTGTTTGAGCATTACAGACCGGAGATCGGGATGGACTTTCAGGATGCCGACGGTGCTACAAAAAAAGAAACACTGAGTTTTAAAAATCTTGGCGATTTTGGGGTAAAGGGGATTACAGAACAAAGTGAATTTTTGAAAGATCTTACCACTCAGAAAGAAGAATATATGAGGATTATCAAACAATTGAAATCGAATAAAATTCTTAAAACTGCCATGGCTGATCCGGATGCAAAACAGGCGCTGCTTGACGCTATACAGGGAATGGTTAGCGAATTAAGAAAAAATAAATAAATCTCTGATCCATGTCTTTCCTTGCCAAAATGAGTTTGGGCAGTAATACTTATACTGTTTTGAATTTGGATTATGAGATATACCAGCCAATAGACAATCGAAACCAGCCAAGCGCAGCACCTAAAGGAGGTACTCTAAATGTAGTAGTTGAGTCAAGCAATCAAAATGAACTGCTGGAATGGATGATATCGCATACCATGCAAAAAAGCGGAAGCATCATTTTCACAAAGCGCGACACAAATGCATCAATGAAAACAATAACTTTTAAGGATGCATTTTGCATAAAGTACAGGGAGGTTTATAATGCTGATGGCCAGTCACCTATGCAAATTTTTCTTACAATATCTGCGAGAGAGCTTGACATAAATTCGTATAAACTTACTAATAAATGGCCAGGAGCGGAGAACCAGGGGCAAGCAGATAATTCCCAGGATGAACAGATTACAAGTTTTTACCCGTCAGATTAAGACAAGCCTTAAAAAATTGATTGAATATTAAACTTTAAAATTTACCTTATGAACGAACAAATGGAAAAAGGCGCGACCCAGGAAGTGCAACAGCCTTTGGAAAGACAAAGACTGGAAATAAAAAACCCACTGGAACTTTTGAAATCGAGCGCTGAAAAACTTGCAAAATTCGGTGGATTCGACCTGATCGAATCCACAATGGAAGGTACCCAAAACCTTAATCCTGAAAGGAAGGCAAGGAGAAATATTTTTCTGACTGAATCACAGAAAAAAACCGAGCGTGAAAATCTTGAAAAAGTACTAAACCTTTGGGCCGAAGTCTTGGAATCTTCGAATGAAATTTCTGAGATGGTTAACCTCTGTGATACAAAGGCACAACAATGCCAAAAAGTACTGGAGACGAACCTGGCAAAATCAATTGAGGAATCAAGGGATCTGGAACGTTCTTATAGAAACGTGGCACTTTTCTTCAAAAATACAGAGTCCACCAAGCTGA
>JAHEZC010000387.1 GCA_023251275.1 Parafilimonas sp.
TCAGGATAACGTAAATGTTACGGCTCCTGCTTTCGTATTTTCAAAATTGCAGTTAACCAATACTCGTAAACAGTTAATTTACTTAAAGTGTAATTTATCGCTGACAAGTGGTAAGAAAAATACAAGAGAACACTTAGGAATTATTGCGATGAAATCAATATCGTTTTACGGGGGATTTAAAGAATTTCGCGGGAAAAATAACATCTTAACACTGTGAAATATTGACCAATGCTGATGGCAATAAGGGCGGATGCAATAACCAAACTGCCATTTTATTTTCCTATTTTGATTTTTTCATAATACGCTTTCTGTGCTGCAGTCCCCATGCCTGGAGTTCTTCAATTAGCTTTTCCAGTGACTTGCCATAAGAGGTCATTGAATACTCTACAACCACAGGCAGGGTATCGTACACCGTTCTTTTCACAAGCTGATTTATCTCCAGCTCTCTCAATTCCTTTGACAGCATTTTGTCAGTGATACCTGGTATTTGCTTTGCCAAATGGCTAAACCGCCTGTTGCCAAATGACAGCGCAATAATTATAGGCAGCTTCCATTTGCCGCTTAAGATATCTAAAGCATCTCTTACAGGTATGATTGCTTTAGTGCAGCTATCGTGTGTTCTTTCGGTTTCCTGTGTTGCTCTTGCCATATCACTTTTTTATTTCAACTATCCTGAAGTATAGTGCTATACTTAGGTATAGTACTATATAATATATAGCAAATGTAGTTAGCTTTGCATAATCAAACAAAAAAATATTTATTATGGCAAACACAATATGGGCTTTAGACCCCGCACATTCAGAACTGCAGTTTAAGATCAAGCACCTGATGATCTCTACCGTAACCGGTCAATTCAACCAATTCGAAGGCGGCATTGAAACAGAAGGTAATGACTTTACCACGGCAAAAGTTCATCTGCACGCAGAAGTAAGCTCTATCTCTACCAACAATGAACAGCGTGATGCGCATTTAAGAACAGGAGATTTTTTTGATGCGCAAAAATATCCCCGGCTTGTATTTGAAGGGGCGCACATGGAAAAAACCGGCGAAGATGAATACAGGCTGCATGGTACAATCACCATGAGGGGTGTGAGTAAAAAAATAACATTAGATGCGGAATTTGGCGGTATAACGAGTGACCCCTGGGGAAATACACGCACAGGATTTTCAGTGACAGGAAAAATAAATCGCCAGGATTTTGGAATAAGCTTCGGCGCTGTTTCCGAAACGGGCGGCCTGTTATTGGGTGATGAGGTGAAGATAATTGCCAATATGCAATTTGTAAAACAAGTGTTGGCACAGGTAGCTTAAGCAACCACATACCGCCGCATATTTTTACGACTCAAGTCAGGCAACAGACGCATGCATAAAATAGAAACCGTTTTTACAAAAGAGCCTTTTGCAAGGCTCTTTTCCTATATAGAATATTTCATTGAAATAAGTGTATCAAGGCATCGGGCTTTAGAAGTTTTCTTCCAGTGAGCAATCATTTTTTAAAGTTTAATTTTTTTTCTACAATTTTATGACCTTACCATGTAAATTTTTATTTTGAAAAAAACTGCCTGCTTATTTCTTTTTATTTTTTCTTTATCCGCTGTGTACGCACAGAAAAAAAATGCAGCTTTCCGCCTGCATATTTGCAAAACATCCTGGCCCATAATTATTGATGGCGCCATGACTGAAGCGGGCTGGCAACAGGCACAGGCAGCCGGTAATTTTTTTATGGTATTGCCAATGGATACAAGCCGCGCCCTTGTGCGTACAGAAGTCCGTATGACCTACGATGAGCAGAATCTTTACCTGCTGGCTGTATGTTACAATTATTCCAAAGGACAGTATATGGTAGAGTCACTGCGGCGCGACTTCAATTTTGGCAAGAATGACAATTTCCTGGTTTTTATTGATCCTTTCGGCGACCAGACAACAGGATTTTCATTCGGCGCCAATGCGGCGGGAGCACAATGGGACGGCACTATGTATGAAGGAGGCAAAGTGGACCTGAACTGGGACAATAAATGGATTTCCGCAGTAAAAAATTATGAAGATAAATGGATATTCGAAGCAGCCATTCCTTTTAAAACCATCCGCTACAAAAAAGGAGTGAAAGAATGGGGCATCAACTTCAGCATGAACGACCTGAAGACGACTGAAAAATCAAGCTGGGCGCCTATGCCAAGACAATTCCCCACAGCTTCGCTTGCATATACTGGTACGTTGGTGTGGGATGCGCCACCGCCTGATCCGCACACTAATATTTCCATCATTCCTTACGTGCTTACGAATACATCTAAGGATTACGATAGTAAATATTCACCCGGTATAAAAGGCACAGCAGGCGTTGATGCAAAGCTCGGTATCTCTTCAGCGCTCAATCTTGACCTTACCGTGCATCCTGATTTTTCGCAGGTGGAAGTGGACAGGCAGGTAACCAATCTCAGCCGTTTCGAATTATTTTTCCCGGAGAAAAGGCAGTTTTTTTTAGAGAACGGCGATTTGTTTGCCAATTTTGGATATGCTGATCTGCGGCCTTTTTTTTCGCGAAGGATAGGCCTTGGGGTTCCCATAAATTTTGGTGCAAGACTTAGTGGCAAACTCAGCAGGAATTTGCGTATCGGTGTGATGGATATGAAGACCGCTTCTATAGACGCATCAGGATTGCCTGCGCAGAACTTTGCGGTGATTTCAATGCAACAAAAAGTTTTTAAGCGTTCAAACATCGGCTTTCTTTATATTGACAAAACTTCCATTAATTATCATCCCGGTGCTGACAGTTCAAAAACTGTTTATTCGCTGTATAACCGGAATATGGGCGTTGAATATAATCTTGCCTCATCCAATAATTTATGGACGGGTAAGGCTTTGCTGATGAAATCGTTCAGCCCCGGTAATACACAAGAAGATTGGGTGCAGGCTGCGCACCTGCAGTATAACAACCGCAAGTGGCTTATCTACGGGCAGTTTCAGCGTGTGGGCAATCGCTATAATGCAGAAGCGGGCTATGTACCGAGGCGTGATTATATAAAGCTCAACCCGCAAATCTCGCATTATTTTTTCCCCAAAAGCGGAACGCTGCTAAGCCACGGCCCGGTACTGAATATGATCTATTATTTCGATCCTTCTTTCCACAGGACAGATCATCAGAATATATTGTCTTACCTTTTTACGTTCCGGAAAAAAAATACTTTCAGCCTGGTAGCACAACACGATTATGTGGAACTGCTCAGTCCATTCGATCCTACGAATACTGGTAAAGACTCGCTGCCCGCGGGGAGCAGGCACAGATGGTACACTGCGGGTTTTGATTATATATCGCAGCCACAGCAATTGTTCACTTATGATGCGTCATTGCGGGTGGGCGGTTATTTTGCAGATGGCAATTTGTTCACCATTACAACGAATGTGGGCTATAGGTTTCAGCCTTTTGTAAACATCACTGTCGGTACGAGCTTTAATCATTTGTCCCTGCCTGAGCCCTGGGGCAAAAGAGATTTTTTTCTCATAGGGCCGCGCATAGATATTACGTTCACCAATAAATTATTCCTCACCACATTTATTCAATACAACCAGCAACAAAAAAATATCAATATCAATACACGCTTCCAGTGGCGCTACAAGCCTGCATCTGATCTGTTTATTGTTTATACCGATAATTATTATCCTTCCCCGTTTTCTGTAAAAACGAGAGCGCTGGTGCTGAAATTTACTTATTGGTGGAATTTGTGAGAAGGGTGATTTTATGGGACAGGCTGAAGTGCAGGTTGCATCGTTTGTTGC
>JAHEZC010000388.1 GCA_023251275.1 Parafilimonas sp.
GCAAGTGAGGTCATCATATTCAAACAGTGCACTCTGAGTATCTGTAATATTGCTTTTGCCGCTTTTATCTGCATAAATACCGCCGGTAGAACTTATGCGCTTCGGCCAGCCAAGTTTCAGCATCCAGCGTACGGTATCAAACATGTGCACACACATATCACCCATTATTCCATTACTGTACTCCATAAAAGTTCTCCACCATCTTACATGCGGAAGTCCGTCATAAAGACGTAAAGGTGCGGGGCCTGTCCACATATCATAATCAAAAAAATCAGGTATAGGTTCGACAGGAGGATTACCATTGGCCCGCATGTGATAATAACAACACATTTCTACATGCGAAATTTTACCCAAAAGCCCCGCATCTACAATAGTTTTCTTTGCATCAATCAGGTGGGGCGTACTTTTTCGTTGGGTGCCCACCTGGACTATCTTATTATATTTTCGTGCTGCCGCTACCATCGCTTCTCCTTCTATCACATCCACGCTTATTGGCTTCTGCACATATACATGAGCGCCGGCTTTTATGGCATCAATGGTTTGTAAGGCGTGCCAGTGATCGGGAGTTCCGATGAGTACAATGTCCGGTTTGTTCTCCGTCAATAACTGATGGTAATCGTTATAAAGGTGTGGCTTCTTTTTGGTTGGCTGCCGTTCTGCTACCATATCTGATGCATGCTCCAACTGGTGTTTATCAACATCACATAATGCGATTACTTCTACCGGTGCAACCTGCATTAATCTGAAGAGGTCACTTTTGCCATACCAGCCGGTGCCTATCAAGGCTACCCGGCGCAGAGTTGCATTATTGTACAGGCTCATCCCATTAGCCCTAAGCGCTGTCAATGCAAGCGTTGCAGAGGTGCCGCGAATAAAATTGCGGCGGCTGATATTGAAATTGTTCATTGCAAATTGTTAAGTAATTAAAGATAAAACACTTTTAATTTGCAGGCAACTTCATACTAAAGTCTGTTGACGAAAAGATTTAATGTTTTAGATTTGATATAATTATCGAACCATCCATCATGATGAAAAAAAGATTGCTGATTATTCCAGGTGCTTTTCTGATTTTGTTATATTTTGCCTCATGTAATTCCGGAACGTCTGTTGATCATAGTTCTATAGCCACAGACTCTGTGACAATTGCTGTCGGTGAAATCGCTTTCAATCAGCATTGCAGTGGTTGTCACAATTTCAGGCAGGACGATATTGGCCCTCAATTAGGTGGATTAACAACCGAAGTTTCTGCTGACTGGATTGAACATTTCATCAAAAATCCGCAACAAATTATTACATCAGGTGATAAGCGGGCGCAAGAATTATTTAAAAAATATAAAGTAGTAATGCCTTCATTTGCTTCCTTAAGAGAAGAAGAAGTGAATAGCATTATTGCTCTTTTGAATACGTATAAGCTGCCCGGTAAAGGAGTGGTAAGAAGGAATGGCAAAGAGTTGTTAAATCCTATTCCTGAACCTATCAAAGTTTCAAGCCTGATAGTGGAATTGCAATTGATAACCCAAATTCCCCCTTCAAGTGACAGTAATAAGCTGCCATTGGCAAGAATCACCAAGTTAGGTTTCCAGCCTAATACAGGCAATTCATTTATACTCGACCTCCGGGGCAAACTTTACAGGTTATGCGATAATAAGCCGACTGTTTATATGGATATGGCCAAATTGAAACCTGCTTTCATTCACGAGCCGGGGCTTGCAACGGGATTTGGGAGTTTTGCTTTTCACCCGGATTTTGCCAAAAACGGGCTCTTATACACTACGCATACTGAAACTCCCAATTCAGGCAAAGCAGATTTTAGCTATGCTGATTCCATAAAAGTGACCTTACAATGGGTGTTGACCGAATGGAAAGTGGATAATCCAATAAGTGCTGCATTTTCAGGAACAAGCCGGGAATTGTTCAGGGTAAATATGGTCAGCGGTATTCACGGCGTACAGGAAATTACCTTCAATCCGCTATCGAAACCTGGTGACGAGGATTACGGGCTTTTGTATATTGGTATTGGAGATGGCGGCTGTGTTGAAAATGGGTATCCGTTTCTTGCACATCATAAGGAAAAAATATGGGGTACAATTCTCCGCATAAATCCGACGGGCAGAAACAGCGTTAACAGGCAATATGGAATTCCTCCGCATAACCCTTTTGTTCAAGATCAAAATATCAGAACACTCAGAGAGATCTATGCTTATGGATTCAGAAACCCGCATCGCATCACTTGGAGTAAATCAGGTGAAATGCTGGCCTGCAATATCGGGCATGGCAATATTGAATCAATAAATCTCATCATGCCTGGTCATGATTATGGCTGGCCGATCAGGGAAGGCACATTTGTTTTAGATCCTTATGGAGATTTAAATAAAGTCTATTCTCTTCCGTCCAATGATAGTATTTATCAAGTCACTTACCCCATAGCAGAATACGACCATGATGAAGGCAAGGCTATTTCCGGAGGATATGAATATTGGGGTAAATCAGTACCTGAATTGCAGGGGAAATATCTTTTTGGCGATATTCCCACAGGGCGGTTATTTTATATTGATATCGCCGATATAAAGCAGGGAAAACAGGCGCCGATCAAAGAATGGAAAATTTCCGTTAATGGCATCCCAAAAACACTTGCAGAGCTTTGCGGAAGCGGTCGTGTGGATCTTCATTTTGGCAGGGATGCCCAAGGCGAATTATATATATTAACCAAAGCAGATGGGAAAGTCTATAAGTTGGTAAGTGCTGCGATGACACATGCAAAAGCTTCATAATATAGTTAGCTCAGCAAGAAATTATCCCCCGCGGATTCTCATTACGGGGGATAACTCATCTTCAGGCTTGCTTTATCATCTGTACATTCACCTGTAACTTCACATCATCGCTTACCACTATACCTCCTGCTTCTGTAACTGCGTTCCACGTTAAGCCATAGTCCTTTCTGTTTATTTTTCCTGTAAGCTCAAAACCCGCTTTTGTTTGCCCATAGGGATCAGTAACTTTTCCCCCATAAGCTACTTTGAGTTCCACAGGTTTCGTAATATCGCGGATCGTAAGATTACCCGTGAGTTTATATTCTTCATCACTGCGCTTTTGAATACCTGTAGATGCAAATTTAATCTTCGGGAATTTTGCTGCATTGAAGAAATCATCACTTTTCAAATGAGCATCTCTTTGCTCATTGTTCGTAGTCACACTGTCTGTGTCTGCTTCAAAAGTTATAGCAGCATCACTGAAGTCAGGTTTGTCACTTTGCATTGAAGCATCGAATTTTTTTATCGTGCCTGTTACATTGGTGATCATCAGGTGTTTTACTTTAAAGAGAATTTCCGAATGCGCCGGATCAATTTTGTAGTTTGTCATAATCTTTATTTTTAGCGTTATTAATAATTTTTATTCTTCAATCAATACACCCATTTTTCCCAGTTGATAATCCCGGAAAGCTTCCAGCAATTCCGTTTCATTATTCATCACAAACGGACCATGAGATGCAACCGGTTCATTTAATGGCTCCCCACTGCCAATAAATAAGCGGGTATCTTCCAAAGCTTGGGTTTCAAATCCTTCACCATTGTTATTGAATATCGCTGCATAGTTTCCCGAAACTTCTTTGCCGGATACATTTAATTTGCCATCCAGCAGATAGATAAATGCGTTGTGTGTTACCGGGATCGAGAAAAAATATTTTCCGCCCTTTTTGATTTCGGCAGTGAAAGTGTTTACCGGGGACAATGGCTTAATTGCACCTTTAATACCGTTCAA
>JAHEZC010000389.1 GCA_023251275.1 Parafilimonas sp.
AGAATATTTAAGAATACTTACACCTGACCGGCCTGGAGCATTAAGATTTCCTTTTACTATTGCAAATTGAGGATAGCAGAAAATACTGTTGAAAACAAGTGAAAGGTAAAATATCAAATGCTTTAAGTAATGCATAAAATTTACCCCTGTTATGTTGAATGGTTAGGATTAAATCGCACATTGAAATTAAAACTATTTCTAACTAAAATCAAAATTTTGAACCTTAAATATCTCAAGCGCCACCTGGGATTGGCAAATATTTTTATAAAAAGGCTTTGAACTAATCATTGCTGCAATCAGCACAATAAGAATGAATAGCGGCACGCCCGTTAACATATTTTTGTGTTTTCGTAGCTGATATTACGAGGTTCGTCGCAATGTTTTCAAAAATGATTTATTTCTGTGATTAAGTTGCTACTTTGCCCCGATGAAAATGATGTGGTACAGCAAAAAATGGGTCTCGGTTACAGTGCATGCAGTTGCGTGGATCGCATTATTTTTGTTACCGTTTCTCCTGCGCACTTCTTACAGCAACAACCAGCAGCGAAGCAGTCCTTCCATCGGTACGGGATATGTTTATTTTTACAGTGTAACCTGCCTGTTCTGGGTCGGTTTTTTTTATCTCAATGCTTTTTTATTATTCCCTCAATTTATTCTGAAGAAAAAGCTTCTGCTTTATGTATCGGCGCAGGTCCTGTTCATAGCTATATTATTTTTTCTGCATTGGATATTTTTTTTACTCCTTGTTTCCGATAGAAGTTTTATGGCTGTAAATTTCTTTCTCTTCAATCTTTTCCCTTATTTATTTATCCTTGCAGCAAGTACAGCCTACAGCATGATACTGGATAAAATACAAAACGATAAGCTGGTGCAGGAAAAAGAAAATGAGAACCTGAAAACGGAATTATCTTTTCTCCGTTCACAGGTAAGCCCGCATTTCATGTTCAATGTATTGAATAATATGGTAGCCCTTGCAAGAAAGCAATCTGCACAGTTAGAGCCGTCCCTGATCAAACTTTCTTCCTTAATGCGCTATATGCTGTATGAAGCAGATGAAGATAAAGTACCGCTCGAAAAAGAGATCGAATACCTGCAAAGCTTTATTGACCTGCAGCAGCAACGCTTCGGGAAAAATGTGAAGCTGAATGTATCTATTAATGATACAGATCGCAACTACGATATAGAGCCTATGCTGCTGATACCTTTTGTGGAAAACGCTTTCAAGCATGGCGCCGGCCTGGTGGAGGATGCACAGATTGATATTGACCTGCGGGCAAAAAATAACCTGCTGCAATTCTCGGTTCGCAACAAGTACAATCGCGGAACGGAAGAAATAAAAGATAAAACAAGCGGCATCGGGCTTACAAATGCCAAAAGGCGTTTAAATTTACTTTATGGAAAAAACCATACTTTGCTCATCAATAAAAACGGCTGCTGGTTTACCATTTCGCTCCAGTTAAATCTGCATTAATGCTTAGGTGTATTGCCATAGATGACGAACCTTTAGCGCTTGAATTGCTGGAAGATAATATCAGCAAAGTGCCGTTTCTGCAGCTTGCAGCAAGTTGCAGCAATCCGCTTGAAGCCATAAAGATTTTGCAGGACCAACCGGTTGACCTGATCTTTCTCGATATTCAGATGCCCGGCTTAACGGGACTGCAGTTCATACAAAGCATTCAGCAAAAGCCCTTGTTTATACTCATTACCGCTTATGAAAAATATGCGCTCGAAAGTTATAATCTCGATGTAGCGGATTATCTTGTAAAACCTGTTTCACTGGAGAGATTTATTAAAGCGTGCAACAAGGCATGGGATTTGCACAGGCTAAAAACAAAATCGAAAGACGCAGTTGAATCACCAAACTATTTTTTCATTAATGTGGATTACAGTTTATTAAAACTGGTGTATAGCGACATTATGTGGATTGAAGGGTTGAAGGACTATATTAAAATATTTTTAAAGAGCTCTTCCAAAGCCATCGTGGCACGTATGAGCATGAAGGGCATCGAGGAGCAATTACCTTCTTCCATGTTTATCAGGGTGCAGAAATCTTATATTGTGTCGAAGGAATATATCACATCAATAAGAAAGAACAGTATTTTTATCGGCAACATTGAAATACCGGTTGGAGATAATTACAGGGAAGCAGTAGCAGTGCTTACCGGGAAACAACATGAGTAAACTTTATCATTAATCATAAAAAAACAACACATGAAAATTGTCACACTCTGCCTCGCTGTTTTAATGGTATTCGCAGGCACAACTATTACACAGGCACAAACCGCAGATGAAATTATTGATAAACATTTCGAAGCTATTGGGGGAAAGGAGAAGATAGGGCAAATGCTTTCGTTGTATATCGAAGGGTCTGCGCAGGTGATGGGCAACGATAACCCTACCAAAACGACCATTGTAAATGGAAAAGGATTTAAAAATGTATTTGAGTTTAACGGCACAGAGATCATTCAGTGCTTTACAGATAAGGGCGGATGGGCAATCAACCCAATGATGGGTGCAACTTCTGCCCAGGCCATGAGTGATAATGAGTACAAAGCAGGAAAGGATGGGATATACGTAGGAGGCCCATTGTTTGATTATGCTGCCAAAGGAAGCAAAGTGGAACTGCTTGGTACCGAAAAAGTGGGTGATGCAGATGCCTACAAGATAAAAGTAACTTCTGCCGACAATGTGGAGACCACTTTTTTTATCGATACCGCCAATTACTATATCACTAAAATGATACGCAATTTTGACGGCCAGGAAACAACCACCGTTTATTCAAATTTTCAAAAGACTGATTTTGGTACAATATCTCCTTTTGCTTTAGAAGTTACTTTGCCCCAGGGCTTTACCATAAACCTGACGACTACAAAAGTCGAGGTAAATAAAGAGATAGATCCTGTGATATTTGATATGCCAAAATAATAAAAAGGCCGGTGTAAAAACACCGGCTTTTTTGTCCCTGAGGTTATGATTATTCAAACATAACTTTTTTAATACGGATATTGGTTATTGCCATCGTCCATCATACAAAACCAAAACTACAGATGGTTGATAATTATTGTACCACGACCACGATTCTTAACGTAATTCCATCCAAAGAAGGGAATGCTGAACCATAATCAGGATGATAACAGATATTCAGCTTGTCCCCGGAAATTTCAGCCCATAATATACCACTGCAAAAAGACGCACTCCGCTCGTTTATCACAGCATCGAAGCTGTAATAATCATGATAACTGATATGAGCTTTTACAAGGATATTTTTTCCTTTTGTATCAATGCCTTTAAAAAAGCCTGGAAAACTGTTTATAAAAACAGCATCTGCAGATAATACCCAATTATTCAAATTGACAGGCATCACCAGAGATGTTGGCGGTGGTGGCGGCGGAGGGGGAGGAGACGGCGGCGGTGTTATTATACCTTTGGAACAGGAGACTGCAAGTAGTATGACTGTCATTACCAATCCTGTACGGAATAAAGAATTGCGTTTCATAAAAAAGAGTTTATAGTGACTGAATGTTTTGTACACTTTAGTCGCTATTCTTACCGATCAGGATAACAGAAATTTTTATACTTGTTTATGTATCATTTTCCGGGTTTATCCCCGAACAAAATTTTAAAAAATCCACCCTCTCTCTGGCATGGTAGTTGACTTAAAATTTTCTGAAGTTGTATGCCGTATCCTTCCATACTATTTGCAAAGTTTTGTTAACCTATAATTGTTCATTTTATAAATGCTAAGTATGAAAAACAC
>JAHEZC010000390.1 GCA_023251275.1 Parafilimonas sp.
AAAAATAGCTGACAGAAAGATCACACTCATATTGGCTACCGATCACGGAAGTGTACGTGTAAAAACACCAGGCAAAGTAATTGGTGATAAACAAACCACCACTAACCTTCGTTATAAGCATGGCCGCAACCTCAATTATGATCCAAAAGATGTACTGGTATTCCGTGATCCGCGGATTGCCGGATTACCTGTGCCTAATGTAAATTCATCTTTCATCTTTGCAAAAGAAGATGGCTATTTATGTTATCCCAATAATTATAATTATTATGCAGGCTATTACAAAAACACTTTTCAGCACGGCGGCATCAGCCTCGAAGAAATGATCATACCTGTAGTTAAGATGGTGAGCAAGTAGAATATCTTAAATTTCTGCTTACTGATTTACTGATTTTTTCTCAGGGAAAGTTCTTATGCCGGTAAAAATTATTCCTGCAGACAAATACAATTCATTCTTCTTTTCTTCTCAGTAGTATCTGGCTGTTCAAGGTACTGTAAACATTTTGGAAAAATTTCCTGACAACAACGTATGCTTCAGGAGGGAAGATCGCATCATTTATCTCGAAAATGCTGTTAATAATGATTGTATCATTTTTAAATTCATTCAGGCTGGTAAACAGGAGTGAAGTATCTTCAGAATAAATTTTTTTATTCCTGGTGAGTTCTTCCAGCTTAATACCCGGTGATAAAGCAATTTCCATGTGCATCTTGTGCGAAGCGCTTGCGCCAAAATCAACATCACTTCGCCGTATGCTGTCAGTAAATGGATTTTTAGAATAGTCGGAAAACAAAAAAAGATTTAGAAAATAAAAATCATCAGTTGATGGTAGCCCATAATGAAATTCTGTTGTTTCTATAAGCGGCAATAAATCATTTTCCTTATTTACTGTATAAGTTGTATCTATTTTAATACCTGTTGAAGTTTCTGTTTTATCTCTATCTTCATCCTCATCTTCATCTATTTTCAATTTTTCAGTTTTTGCGATGTCATAATAGGTTTTTACGGCAATTCCTTTCAGTGTACCGTCATTCTCAACTTTGGCGATAATTGAAACAGAATCTCTTAATAATTTTCTTGGATCTACTACTTTTACCCATTTGGAATATTGCGGATCCACGATCAATGCATCCCTGTTAAGAATATTATAGGGCGGAATGCTGTAAGACTGGTGATTGGCAGTGCCATCCAATACATAATAATAGTCACCGTCAAACACAAGAATATCAACATTATTAAACTGGTTCATTGTCGGAAAAAGATAATCAGTTTTACCGTTTTGTCTTGTACTGAATACGAGCGGGAAACAATCAACTCCTGCTTTCCGGAGCAGGTTAAGAAGGATGATATTTATTTCAGCACTGGATCCTTCTTTGTCTTTCCATGCTGCTGCAATATCGCCTGCCAGGAAAGAATAATATTTATCCCATTGCATATTTTTCTTTACATACTGATAGACCGCATTTACTTTTTCGGAAATTTCTTTTAGCTTTCGTGTTGAGTCAATAATGGTTGCCGTACCCGGAATAGGCCTGTCAAACTGTCCGCCAAAATAGGGGGATATCAGCAAACGCGAATTAATCAACACCCATTTGTTATTCGAATTTTTAACAGTTGCATCAAGAAATGTTTCACGTGGCTTTAATGAAAACTCTACACGCTGCCTGTAATCTTTTGAAGAACTCATGAATGGCTCAGGTCTGAATGCAGGAATATTGCGCATGGCATAGGAAACCTCAAGCTTACGTTTTTCATGCCCTTTTGATTCATCAATGGCAGAACCTTCTTCTACAGGCATGTCGGCAATAAATCTTTTTTCAAGCCCGGAATAAACAGGCGTGCTTATTATACAGGCAGAAAGCGCATTGGGAATATTATCCTGGAAATACCAGGGCGAAATAAAATAGGAGTCTTTTTCAATTCTTGTAAAGCGGTATTCTATAATGCAGCCGGGCTTTATATCGGGAAATGTAAACCGCAGCGAATTAAGCTCATTTTTTGTTTTTGCTTTATTCCTGAAAACATCTTCTTTATTGACCTTTGAAATTTTTACCTGCCCATTCTCATCAAGGTTGTAGGTGACTGCTTCAAGATCAATAATTTTCGTGTTCCGCTTGTTACCTGCGTAAGGAATAACCACGCTGGCATAGTTAAATCCATTGTTATTAAAGATTTTTATTCTGAACCTGCGTTCTGTAGTGACTTTATAATAGCCATAATCATTCGATTCGAAAACCACATTTTCATATTTGATGAGATGCATTGCGGGTACACCTGCTTCGTAACTGCAATCTTTCATTTGAAGTTCTGAAATGTCCACTTTACCAAATTCGGGCACAGACACTATTTCCTGTGCATAAGAAAGGAGAATTGCAGGTAATGTAAGGATTATGCAAAAAGAGATTTTTTTAAGCATGGGTTAAAGTCTGTTGCAATAATACTGATTTTTTCAGTAAGTTATTTGTTGAAAAGATTGCAGGAAATTTCACTTTTATGTGAAACCCTGGTTTTATTTTTGCCTGTTCCGTGCCCCCGCTTTAATGGGAAGGAATTTTAATGAAATTCACACAATCCAATCTTGATAAACTGGAAGACATACTCCGTGAATCCGGTTTTACAACCCGCTACGAAAGAGGCACTTTCCAGAGCGGCTGGTGCCTGCTTGAACAGAAAAGGATAGTAGTGCTCAATAAATTCCTTGATGTTGAGGGGAGAATTAATACACTGCTTGAAATGATTCCGCAGGTGAATATTGAATTTGATAAACTCACCCTGGAGTCACAGAAGCTTTACGAAGAAGTGATGAAAAAATCCATGGCAGCTTCTTTGCAAAAACCCTAATATTTTACACTTTTGATCTTTTCACTCTTCGAGAAAATGAAACTAACTCTTTCAATTCTGTTATCAATGTTTTCTTGCGCAATGCTTGCTCAATCCGATACTTTGACGTTAAAGAAAGCTCTTGATTACATCCATACGGATCAATTCAGACAAATACTGAGTGACAGCACTGAACGACAAATTGAAAAGGAGTTAAATAAAAATAAATTCAGTAAGAAAGCAGCAAAGCATTATAGAAAAGAAAGGTGGAGCGACATTACTATTTGGCTAGATACTAATAACTGTTTTATTCCTTACCAAATTTATTTTACAATTGATACAACTAAAAAAATGAAATCTTCTGGTAATTATAATTGGTTTTATAAAATTGATACTATCAAATTGCAAAGCAATTATATATCTCCTAATCATGAAAAGTGTCATCATATTATTAAATTGGGATTATCTTTTTTGGAAAATCATATTATTCAGGTTGAATATTTTTCAGGCCAATATTTAGCACCCTTTAAAAAGGGTATGAGTAATATCTTAAGCTTTCAGACCAATAAAAACGATTCACTGACCTTGATTTCAAGTGACGCTATTATAAATAATTGATGCTTGTTCCGCTTTTTTGCATCCTCTTTCAAACCTTCTTATCTTCGAATTGTGAGTAAAAATAAACTTACGATAACTTTTCTCGGTACAGGTACCAGTACCGGCATTCCTATGATTGCATGCAATTGCTATGTGTGCACTTCACCTGATTCGAAAGATAAACGACTTCGGGCCAGCATCATTGTGCAATCTGCTGCCACAACAATCGTCGTGGACACAACCCCCGATTTCAGGCAGCAAATGCTCCGCATCAGCAATACAAAACTTGATGCTGTATTGTTTACGCATCCGCACAAAGATCATACGGCCGGGTTAGATGA
>JAHEZC010000391.1 GCA_023251275.1 Parafilimonas sp.
TGCACGATGGGATGATCAACATCAATCCTGGTAGAACGCATGCGCAAACTTCTTGGCTTCACATCTCTTTGTATATTTTGTTGAATTATCGCAAGCAATTCTTCATGCGTATAGACATCTGTAACACGCACATCTACAACATAACTGCATAGAGCTGGCAACACATTGTGCGCCCTGTTTTCTGTATTGATCACAGTCACCGTCATCTTCACCTTACCCAGCCATTCTGAAGTTTTTGGTAACTGGTAGGCGCTGAACCATTCGATATCTTTCATCGCTTTATAAATTGCATTAATACCTTCTTCTCTTGCTGCATGACCGGCTTTGCCGTGAGCAGTGCAATCAAGCACCATCAAGCCTTTTTCAGCTACCGCAAGATTCATTTGTGTAGGCTCGCCAACGATGGCGAATTCAATGCTTCTGCCTTCAAAGGTGTGCATAAACTCATCATTATTCAGCAATGATTCAATACCATTGTGCCCTGAAATTTCTTCTTCGGCAGTAGCCGCGAATACAAGATTATATTTTAAATTTTTCTTTTTATGGAAATATAAAAACGTTGCCATCAGTGCAGCCAAAGAACCTCCTGCATCAGTGCTGCCGAGGCCAAATAATTTTCGATCATCAATAACCGGATCGAAAGGATCTCCTGTGTACTGGATGTTAGGACTTACCGTATCGTGATGCGAATTGAGCAGAATGGATGGCTTTGCAGCATCAAAATATTTATTCACTGCCCATACATTATTCAGGTGCAGGGATACATGCACTCCATTATCATGCAAAAATTTTTTTATGATCGCTGCAGTTTTATCTTCTTCCTTTGAAAAAGAAGGAGTAGCAATTAATTGCTGTAATAGTTCAATGGCTTTTGTATTTAATTGTTCGATCTCCATTATTATCTTATCAGTGTTCCCGATATTTTATCTGTAATATTTTGTAAAAGGTCTTCTGCATTGCCGATTAATACTTCTTTCACTCCGGCATCAATTGCTGCAAATGCATTATCAATTTTGGGAAGAATGCCTGCAAACAATTTTTTCTCTGCTTTTAACTGCTGATATTTTTCTTTCGTGATCAAATGAATAACAGAATTTTCATCTTCCACATTTTCCAGCACGCCTTTCTTTTCAAAACAATAAATCAACCGAACATCATAGATTTTCGATAATGCAACAGCAATGGCTGATGCAATTGTATCTGCATTCGTATTCAAAATATTTCCCATGCCATCATGCGTTAATGGTGCAATGACAGGAGTAATATTATGCTCCAACAGCAAACTCCAAGCTCCAAACTCCAGATTTTCTGTTAGAATATCTCCCGCCCATCCATAATCAATTTCCTTCACAGGACGTTTTTTTGCGGGAATCAAATTTGCATCAGCACCTGTTAAACCGATCGCGTTACAACCTTTTGCCTGTAGTTGTACAACAATTTTTTTATTCACTAATCCGCCATACACCATTGTTACAAGATCAATCGTTTCATCATCGGTGATTCTCCTGCCATCAATGTATTTCGATTTAATTCCAAGCTGATCTCCAATCTTTGTGGCAATTTTTCCGCCGCCATGGACGAGGATTTTTAAGGATTGCATAGCGGCAAAGGATGAGAGGAATAATGATAGTTTATTTTCTTCATCAATTACGTTTCCACCAATCTTGATTATGTATAGATTCTCTTTCATTCAAAGTTGACTATTCAAAATTTCAGCAATCACTGCCTGTGCTGCCCAAACACGGTTTGCCGCCTGTTGTGTAACAATACTGTTTGCGCTGTCAAGCACTTCATCACTCAATTCTATATTTCTTCTGACGGGCAGGCAGTGCATTACTTTTGCATTGTTGGTAAGATTTAATTTTTCTTCTGTCAGCATCCATTGCGGATTATTTTCATAGATTTTGCCATAATCATAATAGGTGCTCCAGTTTTTTACATATACAAAGTCTGCATCTTTCAAAGCTTCATCCTGGTTATGTGTAATGATCGCTCCCTTTGTAAATTCTTCTGCCAATTCATAATCTTCAGGGTGTGTAATTATAAACTCAGCTTCACCCCACGCATTGATCCATTGCGCAAAACTGTTGGCTACGCACTGTGGTAAAGCTTTTACATGCGGCGCCCAGGTGAGAACGATCTTCGGCTTAACGATACGGGGTGGCGGATTCGAGTTGAGATATTCCTGTATAGTAATAATATCTGTTAATGATTGCAGTGGATGAAGTGTTGCACTCTCCAGGCTTATTACCGGCACACCACAATATTTTACAAACTGCGAAATATATAATTCGCTGTAATCATCTTCACGGTTTTTGAGAGAGGGGAATGTTCGGATGCATACAATATCAAAATAACTTCCAAGCACGGGGGCAGCATCTTTTACGTGCTCAACGGTATTTCCGCTCATAATAGCGCCTTCTTCAAACTCAAGCGCCCAGCCCTCCTTGTCCACGTTAAATACAATTGATTCCATCCCGAGATTACGAGCCGCTACCTGCGTACTCAGGCGTGTGCGCAGGCTTGGATTTAGAAACAACAGCCCAATTCTTTTATCAATACCAAGCGTTTTGTCTTTGAAAGGATCGTGTTTATATTCCAATGCTTTTTTAACTAAAACATTGATATCATTTATATCGTGAACAGAAAGAAATTGTTTCATTGGTAAGTTGCCTGATTTGTAAATTTGTTTTATTTCGTTATTCCCAATTCTGCCTCGACATTTTGTTCTTTTCTCATGTCTTCAATCTCTTCCTTCAGAATTTCCAGAAATTCATCCACCTGCTTTTTTGTTATTGTTAATGACGGTAATAATCTTATCACATTTGGTTTCGCTTCGCCTGTAAAAACATGATGCTTAAAGAGTAAATTTTTTCTCAGGTCCTTTAACTCAGGAGGTACATCAAAACCGATCATTAAACCCCGGCCACGTACATTTTCAATCCCGGCTATTGCTTTCAGGCGATTTATTAGATACATACCTCGCTGCTTCGCCTGCTCCATCAGGTTTTCATTTTCCATTACATCAAGTACTGCAATTGCTGCAGCACATGCGAGATGATTACCGCCAAACGTAGTACCAAGCATTCCATGTTTTGCTTTAATGTGTGGGGCAATCAACACGCCGCCAATCGGAAAACCATTGCCCATTCCTTTTGCTATTGTATATATATCTGCGTTCACGCCTGCATAATCATGCGAGAAAAATTTTCCACTTCTTCCATAACCGCATTGCACGCTGTCTGCAATGTAAACTGCATCGTTCTGGTCGCACAATCTTCTGATCAATTGCAGAAAACTTTCATTGGCAACATTGATACCGCCTACGCCTTGTATGCCTTCGACAATTACCGCACAAACATCTTGTCCATGTATTTGAAAAAAAGTTTTTAATGCAGCTTCATCATTGAACGGAAGAAAAATAATATTTTCTGTCTCATTTACCGGTGCAATGATGGATGGATTATCGGTAGCTGCCACTGCGAGAGACGTTCTTCCATGAAATGATTTTGTGAAAGCAATTATTTTTTTCTTTCCATTATGAAATGATGCGAGTTTCAAAGCATTTTCATTTGCTTCGGCGCCGCTATTGCATAAGAACAACTGGTAATCTTCCTTCCCCGTCAGCTTGCCGAGCTTATCTGCGAGTTCCTGCTGAGCAGGAATTTTTATCGAGTTAGAATAGAAAGCAATTTGTTTTAACTGTTCTTCGATTCTTTTCACCCAATGGTAGTGCGTGTGCCCGATGCTGA
>JAHEZC010000392.1:0-2735 GCA_023251275.1 Parafilimonas sp.
CTTATAAAAGTGTGTACAGGAAATTTCTTTAAGCATGATTCGCCTGCACCGCATTCTGCAAAATCTTTATCTGTATCACAGTTGCAATGCTGAGCGCCCTTTGCCTGGCGAGTTTTGCCTTTTCACCTTCAAAAAATTCATTAACTGTTTCAGTAAAAAGTTTGAGCCATCTTTCAAAATGCTCTTTATGCAGTGGCACTACCTTGTTTACATGCTGATGGATGATCATGGGATTACCATTATAAGTCCCTGTGAAAAAAATTACATTCTCCCAGAAATTGTACATTACGGGTAAATGTTTTTCCCAATTTACTTTCACAGCATCATTAAAAATATATCCAATAACAGGATCCATTTTTACTTTATCATAAAATGAATTTACCAACTTCACTATATCTTCTCTGCTGTCTATATCTTTTTTCATTTTACCAGCATTAAATCTTTTTGAAAGATCAGAGGTCCTTTCTTTTGAATTTTCTTACAGAAAACCACACCGGTATTATCATCCACAGCAAAAGAATGGACGCACAAAACAGCAACCCGGTTTCTGTGCCAAAAAAATCTTTAAATACCGCTCCTGTATATCCCATCAACGCTGAAACATCCATCTGCAAAAGAATGAGTATCCTGCACAGGTCAACAGGATTGAACGCACTGATGCCTATCATTATTTTTTCAAGCGGGTAATCCTGCAACTGAAAAAGCAGGAACAAGACTAACCCGTCAAACAGCAAAGAAAAATAAAGCCATAATAAAATCGCTACGCCAATACCTTTTGCCTTATCTCTCGTTAATACCGCAGCAAGCAAAGCGATGGCGACAAAGATGACAGACAACACAATGCCCGCTGTGAGCAGCATAAACCCGGTAGAGGTGGGTTCATACAAAATGATGGGTATGCCCGCACCCACAAAAAACGCAATGCTCAATGAGCCAGCCAATCCATAAAACAAACTCAGCCATATCGTCTTTCTCCGCAACGGCTGGCTCACCAGCAACTCAATGAACTCTGTACTGTTGTACATGTAAATAGTGGAAAATATGATGCATATAAGCGGAACAATGATCAGCACAATGTTAAGCAGGCTAAGCAGGCCTTTTGATGTATTGTCTTCAAGGTTAAATACACTCAGCGAAATCACGAGCAGGAAAAATGTATAGGCAAGCACTATCCTGTTTCGCAGAATATCCAGTATCACATATTTGATGATCTTTTTCATGACTGTTTACTTTGCATGATATGTGCAATCGCTTTTGCCAGTTTCGCTTCTCCTGTATCCTCACGCAACTCTTCTATTTTTTTATGAAACCGCACCTGCCCTTCCTGCATATAGATCACTTGTGTTACAAGGTCATCCAGTTCGCTCAGTATATGTGATGTGATAAGAATGAGTTTCCCTTTCTGTTTTTCATTCCTGATTTTTTCTTTCAGTATTTCCGACGCCACGGGATCAAGACCTGCCGTAGGTTCATCGAGAAACAATACGTCGGGATTAAAGAGAAACGCCAGAGATGCACTTACTTTTTGTCTTGTACCGCCGCTCAATGCCCTCATGCGTTTATCAAAAATTTTATTTAATCCAAAACTCTCAACGAGGTAATCATCTGTTTGCTGACCGTCATGTTTGCGGATGTCCTTTATCATATCTATCAACTGCCCGATGGTCATATTTTCCGGGTAACGCCCAATCTGCGGCATATAACCAAGATGTTTCCTGTATTGCCAGTCATGAATAATATTTTTATCATTGAATGTGATAAATCCGCTGTCAGGAACCACCATACCTAAAATGCATTTGATAAATGTTGTTTTGCCGCTGCCGTTGGGACCGATCAATGCAATACATTCTCCTTTACCACAGACGAGTGAAACATCATCCAAAGCCCTGAGCTTTCCAAATCGTTTTGTGACATTGCTTGCAATGATCATAGGGGTAAAGGTTTCATCAATGGATACTTATCTTTCAGGTTTTCGGGTGTAATACCCGGGAATACTTTTTCCGTTTTATCAAATAGTGTGACCATAAAACTTCTGAACAGCAACATCGCCGTTGGATTTGTTTCCGTGATCATTGAAAATAAGCTCACCGGGTGATATGGTACATCACCAATTTTATTTTTGTCAAGATCATATCCTTCATATTTATCCCAGTAATTGTGATCGAATGAGTTGAGCACAAGCGAACCATTTGTGGCAATATCAAAAGTGTTGCCGGTAAAATTATTATAGGATATTATATTATCAGTACAGCTTGCCTGTATCCTTATTGACCATCCGTTACTGCGGAAAATATTTTTCTGCATGTCAATACGTGTGCCGCCTTCCATGAAAACGGCAGTTGTATTATTTGTAAAAATGTTACCGTCCACATAACTATCTGTAATTTCTTTTATCAATAAACCATAGGAAGCTTCACCCTGGTTCTTATCAAAAATATTGTTGAACATTTTTACACCATGACTATACATCACCGCAACACCCGCACCATTGTTGCGGAATATATTGCAGATGTAAGCATTGTTGTGTGATGTCATAAAATGCAGGCCATAGCGGATATTTTTTTCACTGGTATTTCTCCAGATGACTGAGTTGGTTACAAATTCAAAATAAATTCCATCGCGGTGACCAGTTACATCATTGGCGATGATGCGCATACTGTCGCATTTGAAGATATGAATAGCATTGCCACTTTGGGTAGCCACATCACCCCGTGCATGAATTTGGTTATTTTTCA
>JAHEZC010000392.1:2779-3747 GCA_023251275.1 Parafilimonas sp.
GATGCCAAAGAAATTATCTGAAAGAATATTATTCCTGATGGTGATATTCCTTTTGCCATAAATTTTTATACCCGCAATCTCATCCAATGATGAACTGCCCGAGTTTTGTATGGTAAAGCCATCAACAGTCACGCCGTCTGACTGAACACTCACCACCTGGAATTTTTTTTCACCATCCAAAACCGGGTGATCAATTCCAATTAATGCGATGGATTTATTGATGATGATATTCTTTTCAAAATATATTCCCTGGTTTACGAGAATCGTATCGCCGTTTTTACTCAGATCAATTGCCTGCTGAACAGCATGAATATTTTGATCGCTGCCTACCTTCCATGTTGTGGCATATAAAAAAATTGTGTTGCATAGTGTCAGCAGAATAATAAACCATATTTTGAAAATAATTTTCATATCACCTCCTCAAATCATCCCAATGCACAGGTTCTCCTTTATAAATTTGTATCACCTTATTCAGGCTGTCCTTACTACTGAAGGCAGCGACATTACCACCCATTGGGCTTCTCAGGTCATCACTTTTGAATAAATACATTTCATTCACTTTTTTCAATGCGTGCTCACCGGAAAAATCTGTGAGATAAATTTGTTTCACTTCTTTCGAAGTCAGGATATTGGATTTTAAAAACGAAAGGGTGCAATACATGTCATCAAATTTATACACCTTGCCTTTGTCTGTAATGATCTCCGCACCAAAACGTGCATCTCCAATCGTCATCCTGCAGAAATCGCAATTATCCTTTCCCAACTGCAAAGGCACGGGGTCTGTGTTGCATGAGGAAAAAAACAGCATCAATACAATTGTTGAAATACTAATGGCTAAAGAATTATTTGTAACAGTATTTGTTTTGCTTTTTTTAGATGTTTTATTCCTGTAAATCTCATACACGCAACATACGGTTAATAATACTCCTGTTGCAATAAAGATCCATCCACCTGCATCCGGAATGGAG
>JAHEZC010000393.1 GCA_023251275.1 Parafilimonas sp.
TGCAGTTGGTGAAAGGCAAAAGTCGGAAGGTGAAGAGTATAAGCCAACTGTTTCAATAAGCACAAAAGAAATGAGTGACAAAATTTCTATCAGTGTAAAAGATAACGGCAGCGGCATTCCTCAAAAAATAATTGACAAAATATTTCAACCATTCTTCACCACAAAACCCACAGGACAGGGAACAGGATTGGGATTGAGTTTGAGCTATGATATCATAAAAGTTCATGGCGGGAAGATAAAAGTGGAGACAAAGGAGGGAGAAGGAAGTGAGTTTATTATTCAATTACCCGCATTTGCCTGATGAGAAATAAATACCGGACAAATCCGGAATCTAATTCCGGATTTGTCCAAAAACACGTTACCTTTAAACCATGATAAAACGTACAGCAGAAGCAAGGCTGATAAAACTGGCAAAGACATTCCGCAGTGTGGCCGTGGTGGGGCCGCGACAGAGCGGCAAAACCACGCTGTGCAGGGCTATATTCCCACAGAAGCCCTACGTTTCTTTAGAAAATCCCGATACACTGGAATTCGCCACTGCCGATCCGAGGGGGCTCCTGTCGCAATACAAAAATGGGGCAATACTGGATGAAATACAAAGGGCGCCGCACCTGTTTTCTTACCTGCAGCAGGTGCTGGATGAAACAAAAAAGAAAGGGTTATTTATTCTTACCGGGTCCAATAATTTTCTGTTGCAGGAAAACATTACACAAACTCTGTCAGGCCGAATTGCTTATTTACAGTTGTTGCCTTTATCGTTACAGGAATTAAAAGAAAGTAAGAAAATAAAAGCAAACTACGGTTGGCATATTCTCTCGGGGGGTTATCCTGAAGTGATTGCAAAAAAGATTAACCCGGCTGACTGGTATGCAGGCTATATTACTACTTATGTGGAGCGGGATGTACGGCAATTAAAAAATATCAGCAATCTTTCACAATTTATAAAACTGTTGCGGTTATGCGCAGGGCGCACAGGGCAGTTGCTGAACCTGACTGCACTTTCAAACGATTGTGGTATTGACCAAAAAACAGTTGCTGCCTGGTTGAGTGTTTTGCAAAGCAGTTATATTATTTATTTGCTGAAACCCTACCACAACAACTTTAATAAACGGATTATGAAAACTGCCAAGCTTTATTTTTATGATACAGGCGTTGCATGCTCCCTGCTCAGCATCAGCAATACAAAACAAATCACCACACATGCGGCCAAAGGTCCCTTGTTTGAAAACCTGATGCTAAGTGAATTGCTGAAACAACGGTTTAATGCAGGTGCAGCAGATAATCTTTACTATTGGCGCGATAAAACCGGAAACGAAGTGGACGTATTAATTGACAATGCAGGAAAGTTAACAGCCATTGAAATGAAAGCAGGAGAAACTGTTTCTACAGATTTCTTTAAAGGGATAGAATATTTTTCTTCATTAAAAACAGGGAAAGTGGAAAAGCTTTTGTTATATGGTGGGAACCAGGAACAAAAAAGAAGCAATGGAACCTTCGTACAACCATGGAATAAATTAGCCTGAAATTCAAGATAGCAAACAAGCGGTGAGGGTTAAGCTTAAGCGATTATTTTACCAAAGCACATGGCGCTGAAATAAAAGTGGAGACCCAGGAAGGAGAGGGAAGTGAATTTATAATTCAATTGCCGAGATTATAATTACCCCTGCCAGCCTGCGGGGTTGGGGCATTAATGCACACGGCAGGGAAATAAAGGCGGAAAATAAAGATGGAGATGGTACCGAATTTATAATTCTATCACCGATTTGAAAATAAAATTCTTATTTTGAACCTTTAAAAAGGAAACCCATGAAAATTTTAGTAGTTGACGATGAAAAAGACATGCAAACATTATTTGAGCAACGTTTCAGAAAAGAGATACGAGATCGTGAGATGGAATTTGTTTTTGCTTATTCCGGCGATGAGGCGCTCGGTTACCTGAATCAACATGTACATGAAGCCGTGCTGATACTTTCCGACATCAATATGCCGGGAATGAGCGGGCTGGAATTGCTCCGCCGCATAAAATTGAAATTTGTATCGCCGCCGCCTGTGGTTATGATGATCACTGCTTATGGAGATCCTGAAAATTATGCCCAGGCCATGAGCCTGGGCGCTGATGATTTTCTCACTAAACCCCTTGACTTCAGCTCACTCAAAGAAAAACTAAAAACTATACATTAATGGCAAAGATCCTTGTAGCTGACGATGAAACAGACCTGGAGATCCTTATCAAGCAAAAGTTTCGCAGGCAGATAAGGGAGCATGAATACGAGTTCGTTTTTGCAATAAATGGTAAGGATGCTATCAGTAAATTACAGCAACACTCGGATATTGACATTCTGCTTAGCGATATTAACATGCCTGAGATGGACGGGCTCACACTGCTTACCAAACTGAACGAAATCAGTCCATTGATCAAGGCAGTGGTAGTATCGGCTTATGGTGACATGGAAAATATCCGCACGGCTATGAACCGCGGCGCATTTGATTTTATTATTAAACCGGTAAATTTCGAAGACCTCGAGCTTACTATGCTTAAAACAATTCAGTATGTAGCACAGCTTCGGGAAACAATCCGGGCAATAAAGGAAAATAACATTCTGAAGATGTATGTAGATGAAACGGTGCTTAATTTCATGAACCGCCGTGAGTTTGAAACCTCGCTTATGGTCAATGAAAGCATTGAAGCCACGGTGGCCTTTATTGATATATGCAGCTTTACTACTATTACAGAAAGAGAACCTGCCGATGTTGTAGTGAATTTGCTGAATCAATATTTTGACCTGATGGTCAAAGAGATCATTGCGCAAAACGGTTATGTTGACAAATTTATAGGCGATGCAATTCTTGCTGTTTTTCGCGGCGATTTTCACCTTGACAAAGCAATTGACGCCTGCCTTTCAATAAGAAAACAAATAGCGAATTTGCCTCAATATTCTGAACAAACACCTTTTAAACTGCAGGTAACTGCGGGGATTCACAGCGGTGAAATGATCTCAGGCAATATTGGCTCAGCAAGTCTCCGTCGTCTCGACTATACCGTGATAGGCGATGTCGTAAATACTGCGCAACGGTTGCAGGGAATAGGTCAGGATGGCCAGATTCTTATCACTGAATTATCTTATGAAAAAGTGAAAGAATCGTTTTTCTGTCAGAAAATCGGTGAAGTAAGTTTGAAAAATAAAACCAAACCCGTAGTCGTGTACGAAGTAGTGGATTAATAATATTCAGTAGCCTGCCAAAAGCTTAGGAAAATGTTTCCTGTAGAAATGTAAAACGATAAATGATGAAGCATTTGAGGCATTTTTTCAGGACATCAATAAATATTTCACCTAAAAATAACCCTCCGCACAGCATTCGGTTGCTATTCAGAAATGCCTGCTATATCGAAGAAGAAATCCTGCCGGCACGAGCTCCTTTCAAAAACATTTGGACAGGTTTTGGTGAGCGGGTATTTTTGCAGCCCGTTCAACAAAGGTGTTGGAAATATTTTGCCCGATAGTATAAGGGTAGTACATCAGATTTTGGTTCTGAGTGTCTTGGTTCGAATCCAGGTCGGGCAACGATAAATAACAGGGGATCATTTAATTTTTTTGCCCGATAGTATAATGGCAGTACGACAGATTCTGGCTCTGTATGTTTGGGTTCGAATCCTAATCGGGCAACTGTTCCCTTCCCGAATTTTTATCATCAAACCTGGCAATAACTTCTTATCTAAGCTACCTTACATATAAAGTCAC
>JAHEZC010000013.1 GCA_023251275.1 Parafilimonas sp.
TGGGAAAGACGGAAGTGTAAATACTATTCCCGGTCATAATATACCAATGGCAATTATCGGCACTTTTATACTTGCTTTTGGATGGTTTGGATTCAACCCCGGCTCTACTTTAGCAGGCACCGATTTAAGAATTAGTGTGGTGGCGGTAAACACAATGCTTGCAAGTGCAACCGGGGCGCTTTTTGCGACTCTTTATGTTTGGGCTAAATTCGGCAAGCCTGATCCTGGCATGATGGCAAACGGCCTGTTGGCAGGTTTAGTCGCTATTACCGCGCCATGTGCATTTGTAAATGCAATGAGTGCAGCTATCATAGGAGCAATAGCGGGTATATTGGTCGTTGTTTCCGCAATATTTATTGACAGAAAATTAAAAATTGATGATCCTGTAGGAGCTATTGCAGTGCATGGCGTTAATGGATTGTGGGGAGTACTCTCACTGGGCCTGTTTGCAGATGGAAAATATGGCGATGGATGGAATGGTGTTGCAGGAACCGTAACGGGCTTGTTTTATGGAGACGGAAAGCAATTCATTGCAGAATTGATCGGTGGATTAGTTTGTATAATTTTTGTTTTTATCGTAATGTATGCTTTCTTTAAAATTCTGGATAAGATAGTTGGCCTCAGAACTAAGGAGGCGGATGAAATCGCAGGGCTGGATATTCCCGAAATGGGCGTTCATGGTTATGTGGATTAAAGCGTAGAATTACTTAAAAATATCAATACGTGGCAAATCCCGGAAGAAATTCCGGGGTTTGTATTTTACAAAAGCAGATAATTTTATATTATAAAAAAAACTATTTATTATGTCATTAATATTAGATACAATTTTTTAAAATAATTTTAGAAAATTTGAATATATTTGTGTTATATTTTTAATTAATTTTTTATTTTAATTGATTTACAAGAAATATGTGTTAAAATAACGGTTTAATAAAACATTACGTAAAATAATTATATGAAAAATGCTATTTTTAAGATAGAAAAATTACACCACCGAATGCTGACACCGATCAGAGATTTTCTGGCCGATAGCCGGGCAATCGGAATTATTCTGATAGGTTGTACGGTTCTATCCCTGGTTCTTTCCAATCTTTCAGCGACAAATGCTGCGTATATGGGATTCTGGCAAAAGGATTTAAATCTCCATTTGGGGTCGTTAAACCTCCCTGAAAATCCTCTGGCTATTATCAATGATGTGCTGATGACATGCTTTTTCTTCCTGGTAGGCATGGAAATAAAGCGTGAACTTACAATCGGCGAATTAGCATCCTTCAAAAAATCATTACTACCTGTTCTTGCTGCAATGGGCGGAATGGTTTGCCCGGCCATCATTTTCTCATTTTTCAATGGCGGCACACCATATCATCACGGGTGGGGAATACCTATGGCTACTGATATTGCATTTTCTTTAGGTGTTCTTTCTTTATTGGGCAAAAGGGTCCCGGTTCAATTAAAAATTTTCCTCGCAGCCCTGGCTATCATTGATGACCTCGGAGCCGTAATAACCATAGCAGTTTTTTATACCTCAAAACTGACATTGACCTATTTACTGACAGGCTTGACGGCTTTTGCATCTGTGATCGCATTAAATCTGTTTAAAGTTAAATACACCATTTTATATTTAATACCCGGTATTATTTTATGGTATTGTATTTTTAACTCAGGCATTCATCCAACTATCGCAGGCGTATTAATGGCATTCAGCATGCCCTTATCGGGACTGGCTAAACTTGAGCATCGGCTTCATTACCCGGTGAACTTTATGATCATGCCTTTATTTGCATTGGCCAATACGGCAATTGCACTCCCTTCTCATTTTGGCAATATATTTACCTCCACAATCAGCCTTGGCGTTATTTTCGGTTTAATAGCAGGTAAGCCAATAGGTATTTTTTTATTCTCATGGGCTGCAACCAAACTTGGCCTTGCATCGCTTCCTTCGCGAACTGGTTATAAGCAACTTTTGGGTATCGGAATGTTGGGAGGAATCGGATTTACCATGTCTATATTCACATCAACATTGGCTTTTAATACAGACGAATTCCAGGTAATCGCAAAAGTTTCTGTCATCTGTGCATCAGTGGTTTCCGGAGTTGTCGGTTACAAATATCTCAACCGGTTTGAACCGCTTGCAGAACACAAAGATGCAAAACAAATTGGCTTAAAAAACGTATTTGAAAACTCTGTCAGTGGCAGTCCCGCATTAAGCTACAGGGATAGTTAAAATATTGGCTGATCGAAGAGCAAAGCGGGCTATCTTCATTGATAGAACCGCTTTTTTTGATTATGTTATTGCATTTTTCCTAAGCTGAATTTCTTCCTGCGTTGATGATACCGAAAGAGCAGCGCATGGCTAATTTTTCATAGGTTGCCTTTACCGGGGCGCTTACCAACTGCTCCTCCATATTGCGCATTTTTGTGATGGCATATTGCTGGATAGTTACCACGGGCAAAACAACTCTTTCACGCATGTGAATAGACAACTGATCTACCGGGTAATCGGCCATAAGCTCCGTATTCCGCGATAGTTTTAAAACATATTTTACACTAAGTTCATATTCTTCATACATCATATTCCATATTTCGCCGTATCTGGCATCTTTGGAAAGATAAGCAGTAAGGGGGAAGAAGCTTTTCTTCATGGCCATTTCGCAATTATCTATCAGTGTTTTAAAGAAAAGTGATTCGCGGTACAATTTATTTACCTGTTTCCATTTACCTTCTTCCTCAATTTTTTTCAAGGCAGTACCAACGCCATAATACCCGGTTACATTTTGTTTTAATTGGCTCCATGCTCCTACATAAGGTATAGCTCTTAAGTCTTTCAAAGTAAGCCCGGATGCGGCGCCGCGTTTTGCAGGCCTGCTCCCGATATTTGTTTCCGTATAAAACCTGAGGGGGCTTACCCTGTATAAATACTCGACGAAATAAGGGTGATTTTTAAGTGCTGAATACGCTTTGTAACCTTCATCGGCCAGTGATTGCATCAATTGTTTTTCTTCATTGGTAAATGTGATTTCTTTATCTGAGAATAAATCATTGGAAATACCGGCATGAATAAGCTGCTCGATATTATATTGCGCAGCGTCAACAGTCCCGAAATTTGAACTCACCGTCTGGCCTTGTATGGTTAACTGAATTTCTTTATTTGATACATTTTTACCCATGGAAGCATAAAATTTGTGCGTCTTTCCTCCTCCTCTTGCAGGGGGACCGCCACGACCATCAAAAAAAATCACATCAATACCGTATTCTTTTGAGATGGCAGTGAGCTCTTCTTTTGCTTTATAAATGCTCCAGTTGGCCATTAAATAGCCGCCGTCTTTGGTGCCATCAGAAAAGCCGAGCATGATGGTCTGAGTTTTATTTCTTCTCTGCAGGTGGGAATGGTATTTTTTATTTTCATACAAAGACCTCATGACGGCAGACGCATTATCAAGATCATCAATCGTTTCAAATAAAGGAACAATATCAATATTAATTTCTTTCGCTTTCCATCCGCCAAGCAGGAACAATCCATATACTTCTATTACATTCAGCGCGCTTGCACACTGGCTGATTATATAACGATGACAACCCTGCAACCCATTATATTGCTGAATGGTTTTAACTGATCGTATTACTTCAATAATATCTTTATGCAGGGCTTCATCCAGCAATGACGCCTCCACATCATCTTCCGTACTAAGCAAAATGTCTATTTTCTCTTCATCACCCAGGTTGCTGTAGTCCCGGGGAAGCGCCTTGCTTTTTAATGCGATGGCATTCAAAATTTTTGCATGAACAATACTTTCCTGGCGAATGTCGAGCGAAGCGAAATAAAGCCCGAATACCTCTGCTTTACTGATGAGATTATCAAGCAGGTGAAGAAACAATCCGTTATGTTCGGTGATGATGATCTCTCTTGCTCTATGCAATGTCTCAAGTATTTCTTTTTGTGTGATATTTGTTTTTTCTCCGGGTACAAAAAGGTTATTATATAATTTCTTTTCCAGGTCTGCCACCAATTCTTCCACGCCCTTGAAAGTAAGGCGACGTTTCAGTTTGCGTACATCCATATAATAGCACCTGATAATTCCCCCACGCAAAGCATCCGCAACTTTCAGCGTTGTATCTGCAGTTACAAAAGGGTTGCCATCCCTGTCGCCACCTGGCCAGAAACCCATTCTGAAAACCGGGTTCTTTTCAGCAATGAGATCGGAATAGTCATTTTTCAGTGTTGTAAGCACTCTTCCCGCAGCAGGATAAAATATATTTTCCAGGAACCATAACAAACTCACAGCTTCATCATAAGGCGTAGGTTTTTGTTTTTTGAGAAAAGGCGTTCTCCCAAGCTGCTGCAGGTACATATTAATAAGTGCAGCGTTTTCTTCTGTCAATGCCTTTGAAAGATCATTGATGATACCCAATACTTCGCCGGTATAAAATTGGGTAGGATGCGCAGTTAACACCAGCCTTACAGAAAAATCTTTCAGCTTTTCTGCGAGTGCTTCCTGCTTTTGCGTTTGCAGCACTTCACTTTGCAAATGCTTCAGTGTGCCAACTCCATTTATATCATTCACCTGGTTAAATGCTGCATCTTCCAGTGCATCAAACAACACGACCTGCCTTTCTGAATATTGCACAAAACGGAAAAGCAGATCAATAAATTCCTGTTCCTTGGTATAAGTGGTATATTGCTTTAAAAAACTTTCCACAATTTCAACAGGGCTTTGATTTTTGCGATAGCTTTCTTCACAATGAATTAAAAAAAGTGCCAGCAGCACTCCGGTTTTTTCAATACGGTGAAACGGCAATGAAGTAAATAAACTATTATACAATTGGAATCGGATACCGACCAGGTTTTTGAATTTGTGTAAAGCGCTGTTAGAAAAAGTTTCCATTATCAATTATGGGTTTAAAAATCCAGGCAGGCAATCATCAGCAGAAGTGGTGAAATTAGGATAAAAATAAGTGGCTGTGAAATAATTGTATGATCAAATCAAAAATTCCGCAGGCAGCTCATACGCGGCGTTAAAACACGGACAATAAGTGACATTGATCCATATAAAGACAATCCATTGAATAATTAACGCTATTTCGCTGTCTTTTGTCATTTGCTTAATTGAGAGTATTTTCGCTTTCTGATTTAATAGAAGTAAATGGAGGACATTAAAATTTCTTTGAAGAATCAAGGACAGAAAATTGTAAATCAAAAAATCGTAAATAATTATGGCGTATGATGTAATTGTAATCGGCAGCGGCCCCGGTGGTTACCCGGCTGCTATCCGTGCATCGCAGTTAGGTTTTAAAGTGGCAATCATTGAGAAAGAAAGCCTGGGCGGTATTTGCTTAAACTGGGGTTGTATTCCCACAAAAGCTTTACTGAAAAGCGCACAGGTATATGAATACATGAAACACAGCAATGCTTATGGCATTAATGCAAAGGATGTACAGGCAGATTTTGGAGCAGTGATAAAAAGAAGCAGGGATGTAGCTGATAAAATGAGCAAAGGAGTGCAGTTCCTGATGAAGAAAAATAAGATTGATGTAATAATGGGTTACGGTAAACTGGCAGCCGCGGGACAGGTAGAAGTAACTGCTGCTGACGGAAGCAAGCAAACAGTTGAAGGCAAATATATCATTCTTGCAACAGGAGGCCGTGCAAGAGAAATTCCCAACCTTAAAATTGATAATAAAAAAGTGATCGAATACAGGTCAGCAATGTCGCTGCCGCAGCAACCTAAAACTATGATCGTTGTGGGCAGTGGCGCAATCGGAGTTGAGTTTGCTTTTTTCTACAACAGCCTGGGAACAAAAGTTACTATTGTTGAATTTTTACCGCGTGTGGTGCCGGTAGAAGATGAAGAAATTTCCAAAGAACTCGAAAAGCAATTCAAAAAACAGGGCATTGAAATAATGACAAACGCTACTGTTGAAAGTGTTGACGGGAGTGGGAATGGCGTAAAAGCGTTGGTAAGAAAACAGGATGGCAGTACACTCACACTCGAAGCTGATATTGTGCTGAGTGCTGTGGGTGTTTCATCAAACATTGAAAATATCGGGCTGGAAGAGCTGGGCATTAAAACAGAAAAAGGAAAGATTGTGATTGATAAATATTTTCAAACCAATGTACCGGGAATTTTCGCTATCGGTGATTGTGCACCCAACCAGGCATTGGCACATAAAGCAAGCAAGGAAGGAATTAATGCTTCAGAATATATCGGCTTTCTTGAAAAGAAATTTCAGCATAAGCCCGAACCGATGGATTATGGAAATATCCCGGGCTGCACTTATTGCCTGCCTGAAGTAGCAAGTGTGGGTATGACTGAAAAAGCCGCAAGAGATGCCGGATACGAAATAAAAGTGGGTAAGTTTCCTTTTATGGCAAGCGGAAAAGCAACCGCTGCAGGTGATACACAGGGTTTCGTGAAAGTGATCTTTGATGCAAAATACGGCGAATTACTTGGCGCTCACATGATAGGCGCTAATGTAACAGATCTGATAGCAGAAGTTGTGGTAGCACGCAAACTGGAAACAACGGGGCATGAAATTCTGAATGCAGTGCATCCGCATCCTACACTGAGCGAAGCGGTGAAAGAAGCCACTGCTGCGGCTTATGGAGAAGCAATAGATATTTAAAGAATGTGTGAATAAATTATGAAATGGATTATGAGGAAACTTGTAATCCTTTTTTATAACCCAACTACTATTATTCCCTTATAGATATGATATTTTGAATTGCAGATTTTAAAACACAACAGAATATCTTTATCTGGTATATTGCACGGACGATCTTATTCCATATAAAACACATGCAACATGTCTGCTTATATTGTATCCATTAAGAAAATAATTCCAAGAACGCATAACGTACGCTCATACAGGGTTGATAAGCCGGCCGGCTTTCAATTTGTACCCGGTCAGGCCACAGATTTATCATTGATAAAGTCCGGATGGGAAAATGAAAAACGCCCCTTCACATTTACTTCCCTGCCACAGGATGAATTTCTTGAATTCACCATCAAATCTTATTTTGATCATGACGGTGTTACCAACCAAATTTATCATGCTGTTGTTGGTGATCAGTTTGAGATCAGCGATGCATGGGGCGCTATTTCTTATAAAGGTGAAGGAGTATTTCTTGCGGGTGGTGCAGGCATTACACCGTTTATTGCCATCTTCAGAGATTTGCATCTGCAAAATAAAACCGGGAATAATAAATTATTCTTCAGCAACAGAACGGACGATGATATTATCCTGAAAGATGAATTTGAAAAAATACTTGGAGAAAATTTCATTAATATTATTACTGCTCAGCCCGATACAAAATATTACGCCGGACGAATAGATAAATCTTTTTTGCAGCAGCAGATCAAAGATTTTAATCAGCATTTTTATGTATGCGGGCCCGATGCTTTTAATGAATCAATTCTGAAAGCGCTGGAAGAATCAGGCGCAAAGCCTGATGTATTGGTATTTGAAAAATAGCCGGATCTATGTACCGTATTTATTATGGAGACAGCCTTAAACCGGCTTAAATAGCGTATAACTCTTCCTTAAAAATTCTGCCGGGTGTTCTTTCAATAAAAAATATTTTCTTATTTGCACCCTGTTTAAGGTTTCCTGAAAATAAAAAAATAGCAGTTATTTATCCCCCTGTGGACTTCTTAAAAAGCCGCTGATAGTATCAACGGCTTTTTGGTTTTACGGGCATCCCGAAAATTATTTCATATTTTCTATAACCAGCATTGCATGACCATCCGGGTCTTTCACAATAAATGCTTTTATGTGGTTACCATCACCTGAATGAATATACACTAATTCCTTTGACAAAAATTTGAATCCGCAGGGCTGCAATTTATTATACAATGATTCAGCATCGTCCACAATCAAAACCGTTTGCCATTACCGGATATCATCTGCTTTTGTATCGGCCGGATATGGCTTTCCTGTTCTTGGCTTGAGATACTGTAAAAATTCTATTCCCGACCTTGCTCGCTTCTTAACCAGGTGATTTGCAAACTTGCTTCTTCCACAATATTCAGGTGTTCCTGTTCTGTACCATAATTGGAGCTTTCTCCTTTTCGTTCAATGCCAAGCAGTGTTTGATAAAATTGTAAACTGTTTTCTGTATTACTTATACCTATTGCAGTTTGATCTAAAAATTGTCTCCTGACTTCGCAGCATTATGCTTAAGGTCTCCGACTTTTCCAGATGTGTTGAGACTCTCATTCGCACCTCGCCTTATTCAAAATTGCTGAGCATTGGGGGTAATGAGTGCCAGGAAATTTCTCAATACTGTTTCCCTTTGCTGGGCTTTAAATTGTTTCCATGAAAAACGGAACGATGAAGTGATTGCGACGCAACAGGCGATGCCACGAAGAACTGCAGCCGGTATCATAAAAATTATCTCAGCGATTATCGTTTATAGCTTTATATATTTCGCTTACACTATTTTCCCACGTATGAGTGGAGGCAAATGCCTTTCTTTTGTTTTGTAAGCCGACCGTGTTTTCATGTAAAGCTTTTTCTATGAGCCTGATATAATCTTCTTTATTGCCTGCGAGATAGGTATAAGCCGCGAAGATGCTCATGGCAGCGGTTTTGGTGGCGACAACAGGTTTTCCCATTGCAAGGTATTCATCAATTTTTCGCGGGTAATTTCCGATTGTAACTTCATTGATGCGCTGCGGATTTATGCAAACATCAAAGGCATGAATGTAAGCGGGCAATTCATGCGGCTGCTTTGCGCCGGTAAAATAAACATTGCTGAGCTGATGCAATTTGCTTTTTTTAAATTGTTCATCCTGTGCACCCACGAGCACAATATTCCATTGCGATTTTTGCGTGGCTATGTGCATTAAAATGCCTATATCGAGGCGAATGCTTTGGAGTGCACCGACATAACCGATAACAGGCGATTTTATTTTCGCAAGGTCATGAGGCCCGCTGCTTTGAAAGTTTATAAATATATCCAGATCGCAGCCTTGCCCGATATAGTATGAGCGCGGGTTATACTCTTTGCAATAGTCGGCGAGATAAACGGAATTGGCAACACATACATCGCTCTTTGCAATGAGCTGCGGTTCAAGCTTTTCACCGTGGCGTTTCCAGTAATCAACTGCCAGGAGGTAATCACGGGAATAGTAAACATATTTGTACGGATGCAACAATTCTTTTAAATAAAAGCTTCTGAAAATATCATTGTCGTTGAATAAAATAATGTCTGAAAAATCAAGCTCTGCGATTGCTCTTTTTATTGAACCTGCAAACCGTTTGTTGTTGATCTTGTTTAATGCATTGAATATTTTTTTATTCTTTATCCAGTTGATGGATTCGATCATTTTGTCGGGATAATAATTCCAAAGGTTCTCCCTTATTTTAACGATATTGTTTTCCTGGCCCTTGATGACATTAAGTCGTTTGATAATTTTCGGATCCTTCCTGACACGAAGGAGTGTGATACGGTCAAGGGGAGAGTTTACGTATAGTACGCGATTACGTTTGCTGAATTCCAAAGCAATATTCTTGCAATTGCTGCCAATTTCAACGTCCCACGGCTGCTGCCCTACGATTACAATGTCCCGGTTTTCAAGTATATTATTGCTCATGTTGCGGGGTCTCTTTTTTAAGATCCAAACGGCACGTTATAATGAGTAAAGCAACGGCGAGATAGAAAAATACATTTGAAGGAAATTGCACCAATGCTTCCTGCAGATAGTTTCCAAGGTTAAATGTAAAGACAATTAATGTCATGGCAAGGCAATAACTTTCAGTTCGGGATTGCGTACCCTGTAACAATTGTTGATGCCCGTTTTCAGAATCACAAACATGAATATCAATTTCATATTTGCCTTTTCACGTTTTACGTAAGCGCATGCAAACAGACGATGAAAGCAAAAAATGTTTTGTCGTGCGGATGACGAAGAAGGGAGATTATTAGTGACTATCTATTATATAAGCCTGAAAATCTAAGTATCTTCATTATCATTTCTTTGTAAATTGAAGCCCAAAAAAGAATTTTATGGAATCCAGCAAAATGAAATTATTGGGATTTGGCGTAGAAAATTTCAGAGTTTTTAAAGACTATGAATGGTTTGATTTTGCACCTTTGACTATTTTAACGGGAAAGAATAACTCTGGAAAAAGCAGCCTGATAAAAGCAATAAGATTATTTTCTAATAGCATTAAGCAAAACAATGGACTTTATCTCGATTTCTATGATTCTGATCTGAAATTAGGAAGCTTTGATGAAACAAGAAATCGAAATAATAAAGATTCAGATGATATATTATTTTCGTTCAAAACCATATTAGAAGATCCGGATACATCGTTTTATAATGAATGTACTTTTTTTTCAGGATATAATAAAGATGGAATGCATTGGTTTGAGGTAGATGTCAACGACGAAGCCTTAATCGAAATTCATGGCAAATTTGATGGTAGTACCTTTAATTATACAAGGAGTTTTATTAGACTTGCTGATGAGATATTAGACAATGAAAAATTAAAAAAACAGTTTAATTCCATTTCTTTTCACGATTTCAACAAAATCAAAAGCGAGATCAAAAATTTTCTTGAAAGAGATAACAGAATGCACACTTCAAATGATTATTGGAACAAATATATTTTGGAACAAAAAAGCCATCCTTTATTCAATGTTACAAATGCAATAAAGAATGCTTTAGAAAATATTTCTAAGCAAAAAAATGACAGAAGTGGTAAACATATCCCTATTTTAGAAGAAATCCTCAGCCAAGAGATTAAAAATAGTGTAGAAGATTCAATTCTGAAGGAGCCTGTTTCTCAATACGTTAATAAGAATGATATTGAGTTTCATTCTTTTCCAGAAGATTTTTTTTCTAATTCTTTGGATATAGATATAATTGAAAGTGTGAGAGCTGAGCAATCAATTATTTTTAAGGATTCTGACAATCCAAGATTAGCTGATACATTCAGAAATTATGAAAAGTTAACCAAAGATTCGCAAATTGAAGGGAAAAATACTTTTGAAGTTGAATTACCAAGAATTAAAAGAGAGTTCATAAATCTTTGGCTCAGAGAATTTGGTATGACGGATAATGATTCTGAGTTACATATTACTAGAATTAGTGGTTATGGATATAATGTGTCAATAAATAAAAATGGCAGGGACATGCATCTCACAGAATTGGGATATGGTTTCACTCAATTACTCCCGATGATAATGAAAATATTGATGGCTAAAAATAATATCATAATAATCGAAGAACCCGAAGCCAATTTACATCCAGCTCTTCAATCCCTATTGGCTGATTTTTTTGTTGATGCTTCCGAATTATTTAATATTCAATTTATTATCGAGACACATAGCGAATATCTTATTCGCAAACTTCAATATCTGACAGCTAAAACTGACAATAATCTGAACCCAGAGGACATAGTAATTTATTACTTCAATCATCCAACTGAAGTCCCAAAAGGTGAGAGGCAAATAAAGCAAATAAAAATACAGCCAGATGGAAGTCTGACTGATGATTTTGGAGCTGGCTTTTTTGATGAAGCAGACAACATTGCATTAGACATTTTTTTATTAAAAAACTCTCAGAGAAATTAAAATATGCCAGACACTTTTGTTGTTAATGATTTCATTGAACACTTAGACCAAAAAGAAAAAGAGTTTTCTTCAATGTCAAATTACGTTGACAGAAATTCTATAAAAAAGAAGATCGATATACTTAACAGGGTACTAAATTTTCTATTAGCCTCAAATATTAATACGGATTTGTCCGAAAAAGATATTGTCAAATTTTATAAAAAAGTTTCTGCTAATAAAAATTATATGAGTCTAAAAGAGCATATATATTTTAATGCAGTGAAAAATCAGCGCTTGACTTGCTATGAGGAGATATTTGAAAATTCTTTTATCAATAAAGAGTTTTGCTTTAAAGTATTTTTATCACAAGTAAATAAGCAATCAGGAGTTTACTTTATCCCATGTGATTCAGGCAAATGTGAGGAATTGAAAGAAGAATTGGGACTTATTGTTATAGGAACAGATTTCTGCTTTGATGATTTTTATGAAGATAAAAAAATAGTCGGAAAGGTAATTTCAAAAGAAATGAATGGTATCGAAGTGTGTCAGCATCCATGCAATTCCATGATAATTGTTGATCCGTATATTTTCAAGCCAGGTAAAGGAAGGGTCGACAAGACACCCAACATAATACGCATGATAAAGGCTTTTATGTCAGAGAAATTAAGTGTGAAATTTCATCTTCTCATTCTCACAGAAGATCCCATTAATTATCATTTGGATTATCTGGATTATCAAAGTAAAATAAATAAAATTCTTCAAGAACTTGGAGGGCCTGAAAAAATCTTGATAGAGGTTTATACCTCAACTACCATGCATTTTGATGACAGAATCATTTTAACTAACTATGCAAATATAAATATAGGGCATCCCTACGATAGGGACACATATTTGAACTGCGTAATTTTCTTTGCGGATACTGATGAAATTAACATTAGAAATAATTACTCAGAGTACTTGAAGCTACATAATTTGATAAAAAACAATATTCAAAAAAATATTTTCAGAACCGCTGAGAATGAAACGAATAGATTATTTTCTTATTAATATCTCTACGTCTGTTCTAAATCTTCACACATCCCATGCTTTTGTGCATAAACTGCTCTGCTCTTGTTGGTGTTTGACCAATAAACTCGAGCCAAATATGTTTTAGAATGTTCTTACCACAGGTTTGTACGCAAAAAGCGGTTCTCCGTCAAGGTATGCACGCATCTTAATCTTTTGACAAAATTTTTATTTCTGCCGCCATAAAAAACTGTACAGGGCATTAAATTCTTCCAACAAATACCTTTGCATAAAATTCCTTTTATGCTTAAGAAAACTTCAACCGACATACATACAGTTAAAGCGCCTGCTGATTACTTTACCGGCAACGCATGGCTTGACGTGCTGGTGAGAAATGAAAATATTGTATGCAATGTTGCCAAGGTAACCTTCGAACCTTCTGCGCGGAATCATTGGCATACACATCCCGGGGGCCAGGTTTTAATAGCTACAGAAGGTAAAGGTTATGTGCAGAAAAAAGGAGAACCTATACAGTTGCTGTTGCCCGGTGATGTGGTCACCATTCTTCCCGGTGAAGAGCATTGGCATGGTGCTGCTCCCGATAGTCTATTTACGCATATCGCCATACAGATCGTTACAGAAAAAGGAGATATTGCCTGGCTGAATGCCGTAACTGACGAGGACTACAATTCGTATAAGTAATTTTCTGTAGCAACAGAGAATTGAGGCGCAGAAATGTGACAAGCATCTTGTGCTTTTGTAAGTATTTTTATTTCTGTCGCCATAAAACCAAACCGCACAAGCGAACGACATTTAGTTGTCATCCTGAATTTATTTCGCCATCCCCTGGTAATAAAATAAAGCAGCCTAAGATACCCTGAAACCAGTTCAGGATGACTTTCCGCATCAGCTTAAGAGTGGGGCTTGCTACTGCACTTGCCTTAAGATTAACCCTGCGCAAAAAAGCTATAACAA
>JAHEZC010000394.1 GCA_023251275.1 Parafilimonas sp.
AAGAAACTTTACGTTCTTTTCAGGTGGAACGTATCGGTTTATTTGGCTCATTTAAAACCCGGACAAATAATAATGAAAGTGATATTGATTTACTTGTTGAGTTCGATCCGGCGAAGAAAACATTTAAAAATTATACAGGAGCATATCTTTTTTTAAAAGATATTTTTCAACGGGAAATTGATTTTCTTACACCCGAATCGCTTAGCCCTTATATCAAGCCACATATTTTAAAAGAAGTTGAATATGTCTCTTTCAATAATTGATTTGCTGAAGCATATCAGGGATGAGTTGGAATTTTTGGTCAATGACTCAAGAAATTATACATATAGCTCTTTTATCAACGATAAAAAAACAATTTTATCTTATACAAGAAGTTTTGAAATTATTGGCGAAGCCTGCAAAAATATTCCAAGTGATTTTCGGAATCAATATCACACATTGATTGGAAAGGATTTGCCGGGTTAAGAGATATTATTATTCATCAATATTTCGGAATTGATTATAATGCCATTTGGGACGCTATTGAAAATGAAGTTCCGGAAACATATATCGCGTTGTTGCAAATAATACAATTACTGGAAACAGTATAACAAATTCAAATTTAGTAACATGTCAAAACAGGAATTCACAATAACCGTTTATACCGAGAACCAGGTTGGGTTACTGAACCGAATCGCCATCATGTTCTCCAAAAGAAAAATAAATATTGAAAGCCTAAATACTTCACCTTCAGAGATTGAGAATATTCATCGTTTTACTATTGTAATTAATGAATTCGAAGATGTAGTAAGGAAGCTTTGCAGGCAAATTGAAAAACAGGTAGAAGTACTGAAAGTATATTATAACACCAATGATGAAATTGTGTGGCAGGAATTGGCTTTATATAAAGTGCCCACTGAAGTAATTGTAGCGAAAGTAAAAGTGGAACGCCTGCTGCGTGAATACGGGGCAAGAGCTGTTGCTATACGCAGAGACTACACAGTCTTTGAAACATCAGGCCATCGCGAAGAAGTTGAAGGATTGATGAAAGCACTTGAGCCATACGGCCTGATTGAGTTTGTCCGCAGTGCAAGAGTTGCCATTATCAAAGACAGCAGCGGTTTTCATGCGAAACTGAAAGAATTTGAAAGAGGAGAACCCGGCGAAGTGGTAGCAGAAAATGAATACCTTGACAAACAGCAGGAAGTTTTCAGCATGTAATGAGGTTGTCCTGAGAGCCGGAAAATAAAAGTTAATATGAAATTATACCTGAAGAATTGATCGTTTCACGTTTGAGGTTTCATCTTTCACCAAAAAAGTTGTTTATGATAATCGGAATGGTCATTTTTCCAGAGTTAACGCAACTTGACCTGACAGGGCCTTATGAAGTCTTCGTGAGATTACCCGGCGTGAAAGTTCTTTTAATTGCCGAAAATGCAGAACCGGTGAAAAGTGATGGCGGATTGATGCTTACCCCAAATGTAACATTCGATACGTCGCCACAGGTGGATATCTTATTTGTTCCCGGCGGTAAAGGTGTATTTGCCGCTATGCAAAATACAAAGCTGTTGAACTGCCTGCAGCAACAGGCGAAGGATGCAAGATACATTACATCCGTTTGCACGGGTTCATTAGTGCTTGGAGCAGCAGGATTATTGAAAGGCTATAAAGCAACCACACATTGGCTTTCATTGCATTTGCTCAGTTTGTTTGGTGTTGATATTGTGGAAGAAAGAGTAGTGATTGACAGGAACAGAATTACGGGCGGAGGAGTAACAGCAGGAATTGATTTTGGGTTATATGTTGCTGCAATATTATTTGGTGAAGACTTTGCAAAAGAAGTGCAACTGATGATGGAATACGATCCTGCACCACCGTTTAATGCAGGCTCACCAAAAACAGCAGGGAAAGAAATTGTTGAAAGGGTAATAAATGCCAGAAAGGATATTCAGAAAGAAAGAGAAGAACTGATCAAAAAAATAGTTTTGCAGAATGGTTGAGCAAAGCTCTGCGAAGTCTCCGACTTCCCAGCAATATGCCTGGGGTCTCAGACCTGAAAAAAAAATAAAATGATGACAGTTCAAAAAGTTAGCCCCGTTCTTCGCATTTTTGATTATCAGAAAGCCGTTGAGTTTTACGTGAATTGGTTAGGATTTAAAATAGATTGGGAGCATGTGTTTGAAGAAGGAATGCCCATATACATGCAGGTATCAAGAGATAATATTACTTTGCACCTGAGTGAGCATGCAGGTGATGCTACTCCGGGTTCAAAAGTTTTTTCTGGTGCAATGAGTTGAAAGATTTTTTTGATGAGTTGCAAACAAGACCTTATAAATATTACAGGCCGGGATACAATGAAACATTTTATGGTTCCTATGAAGTGGCAGTGATTGATCCATTCGGAAACAGGCTTTCTTTGAATGAAGAAATGAAGAATGACTCTGAAAGCAAATGAAAAAAATCAGGCGGGACTGCATATTGCTGCATAAAGAACAGAACGTAAAAGTGAGTGACACAACGAATGCACCATAGCAGTAATAAATCTTGTTACATAAAAAACCAATTTTCAAATTTTCAAATCATCAAATTTTCAAATTAAAATGGCAAAATTAATTTTTGGCGGAGTAGAAGAAAACGTAGTTACACGTGAAGAATTCCCGCTCAGCAAAGCACAGGAAGTTTTAAAGAATGAAACAGTGGCTGTGATCGGTTATGGTGTGCAGGGTCCGGGGCAATCGCTCAACCAACGTGACAATGGCATCAACGTAATTATTGGTCAGCGTAAAAATTCAAAGACATGGGACAAGGCTGTAAATGATGGCTTTGTGCCGGACGAAACATTATTTGAAATTGAAGAGGCATTGCAGCGCGGCACCATCATTTGTTACCTTTTAAGTGACGCAGCCCAGATAGAATTGTGGCCGACAGTAAAAAAACATTTAACGGCAGGTAAAGCATTGTATTTTTCTCATGGCTTCGGTATCACTTTTAATAACCAGACAGGCATATTGCCTCCGCCTGATGTAGATGTTATTTTGGTAGCACCAAAAGGTTCAGGTACTTCATTGCGCAGGATGTTTTTGCAGGGACGTGGCCTTAACAGCAGCTATGCTATTTACCAGGATGCAACAGGCCATGCAAAAGAAAGAGCTATCGCACTCGGTATTGCAGTAGGCAGCGGTTATTTGTTTGAAACGGATTTTAAAAAAGAAGTTTACAGTGATCTTACGGGTGAGCGTGGTACGTTGATGGGTTGCATACAGGGCGTGTTTGCTGCTCAATACCAGGTGCTGCGTGAAAGAGGTCACTCACCTTCTGAAGCATTTAACGAAACGGTAGAAGAACTTACTCAATCATTGATGCCGCTGGTGGCAGAGAACGGTATGGACTGGATGTATGCAAACTGCAGCACTACTGCCCAACGCGGTGCACTCGACTGGTGGAAACGATTCCGTGATGCTACGTTGCCTGTGTTCAATGAATTGTACAGCAGTGTTGCGGCTGGCAAGGAAAGCCAACGCAGCATTGACAGTAATAGTCAACCAGATTATCGCGAAAAATTAAATGAAGAGTTGAAAGAATTGCGCGAAAGTGAAATGTGGCAGGCAGGAAAAACAGTTCGTTCACTTCGCCCGGAAAATCAGAAATGAGAATCCCCCAAACCCTGTGGGGAGTAAAGACATTTCAGTAGTTGAAGACCAATAAAGAAACTGCCATAAATTGTAGAGAATCGAACTGCAATTGAAACGGGA
>JAHEZC010000395.1 GCA_023251275.1 Parafilimonas sp.
GATACTGGGGAAAAAATACCGCTTGCAATACGTAAAGATCAATCCATCTTCATAGTATCTTTCACCTCTTATGGCGAAAACAAAGTCATCCAGGCTGAAAGCTTTCTGGCGTTGGTGTAAACGGATATTTATTACACTTTTTATTGCATCGCTTCTTTACACCATTATTTGCCGTTGGCTAATGCCGCCCATCATACTCACGCAGACGGGCAGCTTAATCAGCGGCTATGGCCTGAAAAGAGATTATGTGAGTTGGGATGAAATTTCACCCGATGTAAAGCTTGCGGCGATGGCAAGCGAAGACCAGTTGTTTCCTGACCACAGCGGGTTTGACTGGACAGCTATCCAGCAAAGCCTGCAGCCTAATCCTAAAAAGAAAAACAAAATCCGCGGAGCAGGTGCAAGCACCATCAGCCAACAGACAGCGAAGAACGTTTTCCTGTGGCAGGGTGAAGGAGTAATGCGTTATGTGCGCAAACTGCCTGAAGCATATTTTACAAAACTCATTGAATGGATATGGGGTAAGAAAAGAATACTCGAAGTCTATCTCAACACGATTGAAATGGGGAAAGGCATCTACGGAATTGAGGCGGCATCGCAGGCTTATTTTCATAAGCCTGCTAAAAAATTATCACGGGAAGAAGCTGCAATGATCATTGCGTGCCTGCCCAACCCCAAGGTTTATACAGTAAAGCCCGCAAGCCGGTTCGTTGCATGGAAATCAAAATGGATACTTCGACAAATGCATAATATCGAAGATGACCCGGATGTGCAGAAGCTGATGAAATGAAAAATTTATTGCGAAAGCGCATAGCTGTTGCAATAATTATCGTATCGGCAATTTCTGTCAAAAAATATTCAATTACAACTTTTAAAATTCCAGACATAAGCGGGGCTTTTCATTTGGATTCGCAGTCATAGAAAATGAATGGCTGCGAAGCGGGTCTCACTCATTTTTCACTTATTATATCAACCTTAACAAAACACAAGCTTCTCCTTTCTATCTTTAAGCGATGAAAATTGCTCATCCGATAAATGAATTTTCGCACTGGCGGAATGAGCGGCTTTTTAATATTGACCTCTCCAGCTACACGCTTTGTCATCATAGTTTTCCGCGTCATTTTCATGAATATTTTGTAATCGAATTAGTGATGCAGGGTGCTGATAAATTCTATTGTGACGGGAAAACTTATACAGCCAATACCCATGATCTTGTTTTTATCAATCCCGGCGAAGTGCATACAGGCAGCACTGTTTCAGATGAGCCGCTTCATTATTACAGTATCAACCCGACAAAACATGAGCTTGAACAAATTGCTATGACGCTGCAGAGATCATTGCCAGGAGATTTTTATTTTCGAAAAACCTTGTCGGACAGGGCAGAGAGCCTAAAGAAAATATTGCACTTTTTTAATGCGTTCCATCCGAAGGCTGCGGACACAATTCATTATGAGGAATTTTTTTTTGATTTCATGAATGATCTGTTTGATGAGGGTTGCTGCACTAAAGAGGCAATACTTAAAGAAGACAAAAAAGATCCACGTATCAGGCAAATTGTTGATTTTATCCAATCGAAATTTAAAGAACCCCTCTCTTTGCAGCAGATGGCATTGCATGTTAATGTAAGCCCCTTTCATTTGATACGGTTGTTCAAAAAAGCTACGAGTTTATCGCCTTATGAATATCTGATCATTAAGCGCATTGAGTATGCGAAACAATTGTTGCGGCAGGGAATTGACGTTCAGGAAGCCGCGTTGGAGTCAGGATTTTATGATGCCTCGCATTTTAACCGTTTGTTTCGCAAAATTGCCGGCGCGTCACCAAAAATTTTCCACTCATCCAAAAGTCAATATTGTACAATTTATTCCGCCTGGTGACATTTTATTTTGCCAGATATTCTTGACCATCCTGTTGTGAAAACATTAAACAGCAATTTGGTCCCGATAAATCCATAAGAAATTCACTGAATAAAAACTTTAAAACCAGGTTATGAAATCTTTTATAAAAAAATCCGCCGGGTATCTTCTTGTTTCTGTAGTGTCAGTAATGTATGCTCTCACTGCAGGGGCACAACAAAAAACTAATTTCAAGGTAGCAATATTTATATACCAGGGCGTGGAACTGCTGGATTTTGCAGGGCCGGGTGAAGTATTTGCTTCCACTCCTGGCTTCAGAGTTTACACAGTATCTGCAGACGGTAAAGATGTATTATCCCAGAGATTTGTTACAGTAAAGCCTGAGTATTCCATAGATAATGCGCCTGCTCCTGATATCATCGTTTTCCCCGGAGGCAGCGCAGCGCCTTCCGGAAACGATCCAAAAGTGATTAACTGGATAAATAAAACTATTGCTGAGGGGAATGTGGCAATGTCTGTTTGTACAGGTGCACATATTCTCGCAAAAGCGGGGCTTCTCGAAAACCTGAATGTTACCACCTTTCATGGCTATATTTCGGGACTACAGGAAATACTGCCTCATTCTAAAGTATTGACAAATACGCGGTTTGTAGATAATGGTAATATTATCACTACAGCAGGAGTTTCTGCGGGCATTGATGGCGCTCTTCACCTGGTGTCGAGGATCAAAGGCCTTGATGCAGCAAAAGCAACGGCTTTTTATATGGAGTATGACAAATGGAAACCTGAAGAAGGCAGAGCAGATTATAAAAATCCATACCTCGAACAACTGAAGTTGCAGGATGGAAATACTGTCAGTGTAAATTCAAATACACCCATACCCTATGAAGGAGAGTTAAAAAATCTTTCGGCTGAATTATGGGACAAAGGCATGTACAAAGAACAACAACAGTTGCTTGAAAAAGCTATACAATGGTATCCCGATGCCGCGTCTTTGTATAATGATTTGACACGTGTATATGTGAAACTCGGTAAACCTGCACCGGCAGATGAAGAAACATTTATGCAGATGATCAACGCAGGTAAAATTGATGAGGCGGTTGCCATGTATGACAAAGCCGGAAAAGATTTTCCCGATTGGAAAATATTTGCCGAAGAAACACTCAATATAGCAGGCTATCAATTTATGCAGAAAGAAGATTATAACACAGCGATAAAAATATTCCTGTTGAATGCGAAAGCTTATCCAAAATCATTTAATGTGTTTGACAGTCTTGGTGAAAGCTACCTGAAAGCAGGTAATAAAAAAGAAGCATTGGCCAATTATCAAAAATCGCTGGAACTGAACCCGGATAATACGAATGCAGGTGAAGCAATTAAGAATTTGCTTTAAAGATTAATCAGTTCTTCGCAATCAATTCTTTTTTCCCTTTTTGCAGGGCAAGCCATTGTTGCTGGGTCATGACTGTACGAAAGCCTGTATGATTTTCCCCGCTGTAAGGGTCTGTTTTCATACGGGCTGATGGGCGATAGCTGGCGCAATAATTTTCATTGCATAAAAAGCTGCCTCCGCGTATTACTTTTTTAGCGGCATAAGGATCTTCAGGGTCATAACTGTCTTTAGGGCCTTGCGGATTAACTGCAATGCCCTGTTGTTTTTCTTTTTGATATGTATCTGGCCGGTACCAGTCGCTGCACCATTCCCATACATTGCCGATAATATCGTAAAGCCCATACCCGTTTGATACGAAAGATTTAACCGGTGACGTGTAAAAAAAACCGTCAACCTGTTTATTGTCATACGGAAACCCGCCTTGCCACAGGTTTGCTTTAACATTGGCAGGACAAGGCTTTTCATCTCCCCAACTGTAAG
>JAHEZC010000396.1 GCA_023251275.1 Parafilimonas sp.
TAGCATCACACCGGGTCATCCTGAATTTGGCCATACACCCGGAGTAGAAACTACAACCGGTCCATTGGGCCAGGGATTCGCAAATGCAGTTGGAATGGCAATTGCTCAGGCTTATGTGGCTGCTTATTTCAATAAAGAAAATTTACCCATCATCGATCACTTCATTTATGGCATTTGCAGTGACGGCGATTTGATGGAAGGTGTTTCACATGAAGCGGCTTCAATTGCCGGAAACATGGGTTTGGGTAAGATCATATTTTTCTATGACGATAATGGCATCACTATCGAGGGTAAAACGTCACTAACCTATTCGGAAGATACCCACAAACGTTTTGAAGCATACGGATGGCATGTTGAACACATTTCGGATGTTAATGATCTCTCGCAAATAGTTAACACGGTGGCTGTTGCCCAAAAAGACCCCCGCCCAACATTGATTATTACCAAAACACACATTGGATACGGAAGCCCAAATAAGCAGGACACATCCGAAGTTCATGGATCTGCACTTGGTGAAGCGGAAATTCTGCTTACGAAGAAAAATCTGGGTTGGCCGTATGAAGAACCATTCACAGTTCCTGATGAAGTGAAAGCATATTTTGCAGCTCTGCAGCCAGATTATAAGAACTTTGAGGCTGAATGAAATCAGTTATTTGACCAATATAAGGCTAAATATCCCACAGAAGCAAAACTGTTTGTTGATGTTATGAATGGCGTTTACACTGATGAATGGATATCGAAACTGCCGGTATTTGCTGATGACGGGAAAAAGATGGCAACCCGTCAGGCTTCTGGTAAGGTACTTAACGCGATCGCTGCGTCAATGCCGATGCTTATTGGTGGTTCGGCTGATCTGGCTCCTTCAACCAACACAAATTTGAATGGTTTTGCTGGGTTTTCCAAAGAGGTCTATTCCGGTAGGAATTTTCATTTTGGTATCAGGGAACATGGAATGGCAAGCATCATGAATGGCATGGCGATGTATGGTGGCGTAATTCCTTACGGCGCAACTTTCTTCGTGTTCGCTGACTATCTGCGTCCGGCTATCCGCATTGCAGCGCTCTCAAAGGTAAAACCAATTTATGTGCTTACTCATGACAGCATTGGTCTGGGTGAAGACGGCCCTACCCATCAGCCGGTTGAGCATCTTGCGGCACTTCGTGCTATACCGGGATTAGTGGTTATACGCCCCGCTGATGCGAACGAAACGAGTTTTGCCTGGAAATATGCGCTTCAGCATAAAGGTGGACCTGTTGCCCTTATACTATCACGACAGGGCATGCCGGTACTTGATCAGCAAAAATTTGGTTCAGCAGCAAACCTTGAAAAAGGCGCTTACATTTTGAAGGAAGCAACCGGAACTCCGAAGGCGATTTTGCTTTCAACCGGCAGTGAAATCCAATTTTGCCTTAAAGCGGCTGAACAACTTGAATCACAGGGAATTCCTACCCGTGTCGTCAGTTTCCCAAGTTGGGAGCTCTTTGAAGCACAGTCACAGGGATATAAGGATTCAGTCCTTCCTCCGGCAATCAACGTAAGGGTGGCGGTTGAGGCAGGTGTTAAGCTTGGTTGGAGAGAATACACCGGTGATCGCGGATCTATGGTAAGCATTGAAAAATTTGGTGCTTCAGCCCCTGATAATATCCTCTTTAAAGAATATGGTTTTACCCCCGAAAATATTGTTGCGCACGTTAAGGCGCAGCTCGGCTAATTTTATATATGCTTGTGGCATTCAGGTAGCCGGATGTCACAAGCCTTTTTTTTCACTTCAAATGACTCATCTGTTCGAAAACTTAATCTGACGTTGACCTGTGGAAAGAGTTTCAATCTTTGCATGTAGGGGCGCAAACGTCTTTTCAATTTATAAATTATTACACTTAAAGGAATTAAATATGTTGGATATGTTCGATTTAACCGGAATGAGCGCAATAGTGACCGGCTCAAGTACCGGTCTGGGACAAGGAATGTCAATAGGGCTGGCAAGTGCAGGCGCGGAAGTTCTATTGGTTGACTATGTAGCCTCTGACGAAACAGCGGCAGAGATCGCCAAGCTTGGCGGAAAGTCTGCTCAGTTGGTTGTCAATCTGATGGAAGAAGGTGCCGTAACTACCGTTGTTGAAAAGGCACTTAGTGTTTTCGGCAAGATTGATATTTTAATCAATAACGCCGGTATTATTCGCAGAACCCCAGCCATTGATTTTTCTGAAAAGGATTGGGACGATGTTATGCTTCTAAACTCAAAAGTTCCTTTTCTGTTGACTCAGGCTGCAGCAAGAGATATGATGAAGCGCGGTTATGGGAAAGTGATAAATGTTGCTTCGCTTCTCAGTTTCCAGGGTGGTATTTTGGTACCTTCCTACGCAGCCAGCAAAGGCGCCATTGCTCAACTTACAAAGGCATTTGCCAATGAATGGGCAAAATTCGGAATAACCGTTAATGCGGTAGCTCCCGGTTACATGGCCACAAACAATACAACTGCACTCCGGGCAGATGCAGAAAGATCAGAATCAATATTGGCAAGAATTCCAGCCGGAAGATGGGGAACCCCCAAGGATCTCCAGGGTGCGGCAGTTTTCCTCGCTTCACATGCTTCTGACTATATCAATGGGCATGTGCTTGTGGTTGATGGTGCATGGATGGCACGGTAGAACTGCTTACCCATTGTAAAATAAGAAGCAAATAAGGCTGGTTGGTTAGTATGCCCGGCCAGTTAAAAATTTGGAATAGTGCAGTGGTTTCACTGCACTATTTTTTTTTTGGATCAATACAAATTTCAAAATACTGATAACCCGGAGAGCGGTGTTCTTTAGCGATGTAATATCGGTTAAATTCTGATCCCTGTTTCAGTACCGGTTGGTTTGGTTGCAGTTAACTGTTTGATCAGAATTAGCGTATTTCATGGTATGCTGACAGATCCCAAAAATAATAGGGAGCTGGTGTTCGCAGCCGGCAAAAAACCAACATCTTCAAAGCATCCTGGAGCCGGGCAATATTTCCCTGAAAGTACAAATATTCCTTTCCACCGGCAGGAAATGCGTTTTTGACCATATTTCGTTTAATAATTTGCAAAAAAGCTGCCTGAACTATCAAACCTAATAAATATAGTAAAAAACTTAAAAAAGACTTAATAAATACGGCATAAGGTTGCTTTATGTTAGTTTTAATTATAAATATTGACGAAAAATCAGTAATTGTTAAGCCTGCTTTTTGTCCGAATACAGCCTGAATTCATATTTTCTTCTTTACAACGGGATTAATTTTTTGTAAATATTAGACGTCAAATTTAACGATTACTTAAACGTCTAAGTAGCGAACACGAGAACCATTTGTGATTCACTGGGCGAAGCATTGAAAAGACCATAGAAGTATCTTAATTTAACTGAAATGGTCTGTACATTTTTTTCAGTGAAAGATTGTTTTTTTGTACAGGCAGCGCGCTCAACCTGGCAAGTAATGCGGCAACGGAATCAGCGCTTTCAATGTTTATTTTTTATTTTATGAGACAGGCATGGCACAGAACTTTATTACGGACAATTTTCTTCTCGAAACAACTCACGCTCAAAAATTATTTCACGATCACGCGAAATCACTTCCAATAATCGATTACCATTGTCATCTTCCTGTTGATGAAATTGCCTCCAACAGGAAATTTGAAAACATTTCACGGGTCTGGTTGAATGGTGACCATTATAAATGGCGGGCAATGCGCGCCAATGGGGTTGACGAAAA
>JAHEZC010000397.1 GCA_023251275.1 Parafilimonas sp.
TTTGAAATGGTGCGTCAGCTACTTGCGGAAGTGGAAGAAAAAGACCGGATCCGGAACTGGCAGCCGCCGGTTACCGGTGAAATGATCATGGAAAAATTTGGCTTGCAGCCTGGCCGTCCGGTAGGCATCATTAAAGACGCCATTCGTGAAGCCATCCTCGATGGGATTATTCCAAACACTTACGAAGCAGCTTATGCATTTATGCTGCAAAAGGCTCTGGAGCTGAACCTGCAACCTGCAAAATGATCGGGTAAATTCAGTTGGGTGCCAGTGTGAATCAAAAAAGTACAAGGCGCACAATAGGAGTAAGCCATAATTATGTGAACTCCTTTGTATCCATTCTGCCTGATATGGTTCAGTATTCAATCAGAGGCTTTTGAAATGAAACTGATGCACTTCCGGAAATTTTACACTTTCCCTAAATACCAGACAGATTCTTATTTTGAGTTTTTCCAGAAAATTCCGAATACATTTGCATTGGTTCTTTCATCAAATGAAAACAGCTCTGGATATTGAAAAATATTCGCTGAAAATTCACCAATTGATTTTAACCAAGGTTGAAAATTGATTATATCGGCAGGTTTGTATCGGAAGATTTAAATTCTGCGTTAATCTCTAAAAGCTGGTTACGGTTTTGCCGGGATCTTCAGATTTTGACATCTCCATTTAACCGGGAATAAGTACCCCTGATGAAGTCTTTACACTACACATTCGTTGTTTTGCTATTGTTACTTAGTGTTCCCGGAAGATCACAGATACAAAATCTTAGATTTAATCACCTTACAACAAGTAACGGTCTCTCCCAAAGCAATGTAATCAGCATTTTGCAGGATAGCAAGGGCTTCCTGTGGTTTGCAACCCGCGACGGCCTCAACAAATATGATGGGTATGGGTTTACTGTGTATAAAAATAACAAGGACGACAATACTTCGCTGTCCAATAACTATGTCACCTGTATGATCGAAGATTCGGATCATGTGATCTGGATAGGGACCTGGGGAGGCGGATTAAACAGATTTGACAGGGGAAAAGAAAAGTTTGCTTCTTTCAAGCATAATCCAAATGATCCCAACAGTCTCGCAAACAATTTTATTCAGTGCCTGATAAAGGACTCCGAAGGGAATATTTGGATGGGCACAGATGGGGGTGGCATGGAAAAACTGGATAGGCAAAGAAGAATATTTACTCATTTCAAAAAAAGGAATGGCAGCAGTAACGGTCTGAATGATGATTTTGTGAGATCACTGTATGAGGATAAAGCCCATAATTTATGGATTGGTACTATTAACGGCGGATTGAATATGATGGACAGAAAAACGGGTAATTTTTTTCATTACGGGCATAATGAAAAAGATGGGAAAACACTTGGGTTTAATGATGTACGCACCATTTTTGAAGACAGCAAAAATCGTTTGTGGATAGGCACAAATGGCGGTGGTCTTGATTTATTCAACAGGAGTACAGGTGTATTTACTCATTTTAAATATGATCCAAAAAATAATAACAGCCTGGCCAATAATACGGTTTACGCCATCCTTGAAGATAGCAAAAGTCAATTATGGATTGGTACTGAAAATGGCGGGTTGAGCATTTTTAATCCCGAGACGAAAATATTCCGCAATTATCAGCATGATGAGATAGACGAAAACAGCCTGTCTCATAATTCTATATATGCAATTTATAGGAGCAGAAAAGGCAGTATCTGGCTGGGTACTTTTTCCGAAGGCGTGGACTATATCAGCAGGGACAGCGAAAAATTTCCTTATTACAGGCATACTTCTTCCAAAAACAGCCTCAGCAACAATAAGGTCTTATGTATGTATGAAGACGGTGGTGAAAATATATGGATTGGCACAGACGGCGGCGGCTTAAATATGTTCGATCCGAAAACAGGCAATTTTACGCACTATTTGCATGAGAATAATAATTCAAACACCATTTGCGGAAATTACGTGCTCCATGTAAGAGAAGACTCAAAAGGAAATTTATGGATAGGCACCTGGGCTGATGGAATTACCGTGTTCAACAGGAAAAAAAATAGTTTCAGGCATTTTAAAAATAATCCCGCAGATCCGGGCAGCCTCAGCAATGACAATGTATGGTACATTTATGAAGACATGGAAAAAAATATTTGGGTGGGAACTTATGGCGGGGGGTTGGATCTGTACAACCCGGATAAAGAAAATTTTACACATTACCGGTACGAAGAAAATAATCCAGCCAGCATCAGCAATGATAAAATATACAGCATCTTCGAAGACAGCAAGCGCCGTTTATGGATAGGCACGGATGGGGGTGGCTTAAATCTTTTTGACAGAAATGCCGGAAAATTTATTCATTATACTCATGATGATACCAAAAACAGTATCAGTGAAAATGTTGTGGGGACTATCCAGGAGGATAAGAAAGGAAATTTATGGATTGCTACTTCAATGGGATTAAATTATTTCGACGTTCCGAACAATAGCTTTACAGAATATACCACCAAAAACGGCTTGCCCAATGATGTGATCTGGGGGATATTACCCGACGAGAAAGGTAATCTGTGGATCAGCACCGATAAAGGTATTTCAAAGTTTAACCCTGTTTCCGGATTTTTCAGGAATTATACTGTCGCTGATGGATTGCAGGGCGCTGAGTTTAAACAAATGGCTGCCTGCAAAACACGTTCGGGGCTGATGTATTTCGGCGGCATTAATGGCTTCAATGTATTTTATCCCGATAGTGTGAAAGAGGTCCCATTCAACCCGCCGCTGGTATTAACAGATTTTAGAGTTTTCAATAAATCCGTGCCTATCTCAGATAGCGAAAGTGAAATTGCCCTTTTAACAAAAGCTATAAATGAAACAAGCAAAATCACATTGTCATATAAGCAATCGGATATTTCATTCGAATTTGCTTCCCTCAATTACACGGATGATGAAAAGAAAAAATATGCTTATAAACTGGAAGGATATGATAAAGATTGGGATACTGTTACCAGGCGAACAGCCACTTATACCAATCTTGATCCGGCCAAATATATTTTCAGGGTAAAAGCGCTGGATAATGAAGGCAACTGGTCTGATGTAAATACTATATCTGTTTTTTTAACTATAACACCCCCCTTTTGGAAAACATGGTGGTTCAACGTGATTGCAGTCATTGGTCTTGCTTCATTGTTAATAGGCTTTTACAAGATACGGGTTGGCATGATAAAGAAGAAGAAAGCGTTGCTGGAAAAACAGGTGCAGGAACGTACGCTTCAACTGGCAAATTCCATTGAGCAGGAAAGGAAAGCCCGCAACGAAGCAGAAAAAGCCAACCGTGCAAAAAGTGTTTTCCTTGCCACCATGAGCCATGAGATACGTACTCCTTTAAACGGAGTGATCGGAATGGCTTCATTGTTAAATGAAACAATGCTTACCCCGGAGCAGGAAGAATATACCGATACTATCCGGACCTGTGGTGATAGCCTCATATCAGTTATCAATAATATCCTTGATTTTTCGAAGATCGAATCAGAAAATATGGAGCTTGAAAAACAGGATTTCGATCTGCGGAATTGCATTGAAGAAGTACTTGACGTTTTTGCAGGAAAAGCTGCGGAAGCAGGAATAGACCTTGTCTATGAGATAGATCACGATGTACCTGCCCAGATTGCAGGCGATAACCTCAGGCTGCGCCAGGTACTGATGAATCTCATAAGCAATGCCATAAAATTTACCCATGAAGGCGA
>JAHEZC010000398.1 GCA_023251275.1 Parafilimonas sp.
AATGCATTGTATGAATTGGGATAATTCTTTACATTCAGTGCAAATACATCTACAGCGTCTTCCAGCTTCTCAAAATGATTCATCATGTTATATCCATACTCATTAATAATTTCTTCCGGCGGGAGAATAGTGTATCCATAACGTCGTGATAATTTCTGGTAATGCAATGTAAATGTCTCAGCATTGATCGGACGCACATCGTCATAAAATTCATCGGGTACCCAGTCGTGATAAATAAAGCGGATGCCATCGTAGAAAGCTTTTACAGGTTCTATATTATGGGTTTCGTCAGGGTAATAAATATATTTGAAACTGAGTTCGCGAATGGTTTTTGATTGCAGGAGGGAATCAAAGCTGCGTACGTTTTTATGAAATTGTCCGCCTTCTGCACCATCACTGTAAAATAAAATTTTATTAAGCGGAGTTTCTGCCGTGAGAATTTTATCCGCTTTATTTAATATCCATTTTTTATCCCACCAGAGCGAAGGACTAATAGATAAATAACCGTTGAACAGATCAGGATTATAAAGCAATGAATAAAGAGCGAATAAACCGCCGAAAGAATGGCCGCTCAAAATGCGGTAAGGCTCCGTATTGTAATTTTTTTCAATGTAAGGTATCAGTTCATTTTGCATGAATTGAAGAAATTTTTCCGCGTCGCCACTTGTTTTGAGTGATGTTGTATCGGTCTTACCATCATACCCCGTCACTGAATGCGTTGGAGTGAGATCCCTCGTCCGGTCGGTATTCTTAATTGCCACAACCAGCATTTTCGGAATCGCATAATTGATTCCGGAGAGATAATGAATTTGTCCTTCGATCATCGGCGCCTGCCATTCTGCATCCAAAAGGTATAGAACCGGGAAGCGTGGAGGAAGCGTATAAATCGTGTTGCCGGCTGGCTTATAAATAACGAGGGTTCTGTCTTCATTCAAAATATTGGAATGAAGCACTTTTATTTCTTCAATGTAAGTTTTATCAGGATTGTTTTGCGCCATTCCAACGAATGGCGCAATCATAAGAAATAAAAAAATTTTTTTCATGACAAAGGTTTTATTACATGAGATATTGTGACATAGTTTTTCTGCATATTAAAGTTACTATTGATTAACAGGTGGCGGCCCATCGGGTATCATGGCTTTCCATACCTGCGTGTCTTTTCTTTGATTAAATTCAGCAATGATCTCATTTCTCAGGTTTTCATTTTCAAAAAGATCAACCATCGTAGTGGCCAATGCCTTGGCTGCATATAACATTCCCTTATGGCCGATAGACATGCCGCTGCATGCGGTTACTTCCCATGAATGCCAGGGTGATTTATATGGCGCTGTAGTTCCCAGGAAAGTGATTTCAGGAACTATCCAACTCACATCGCCTACATCAGTAGAGCCTCCGTCCGGATCTGGTTTTGTTTGCTCCAATGGCTTTACTTCGCCTTTTATTCCCAAAGAATCAATACCTGCTTCCTGCTGCATTTTTTTTGCGAATGCAATTTCTTCATCTGTATAAATGATCGGTCCGAGCCACTCCATATTTTTCTGGAGCGCTTTTGCTCCTGTTTCATTAATAAGCAACTCATAATCCCCGGTGTTAATTTTAATATTCTCTTTCACGCCTGCCATCAGCGCTGCGCCTTTGGCAATATCGCGTACCCTTGCTTCCACATCTGCCATTCCTGAACGTTTGGAGTCACGAATCCATAACCATACAGTTGCTGTATCGGGAATCACATTGGGCACATTGCCTGCATCTTTATACACGTAGTGCATGCGCACGGAGGGCTTTACATGCTCCCGCAGAAAATTTATTCCTGTGGTAAATAATTCAGCGCCGTCAAGAGCGCTTCTGCCATTCCACGGATCAGAAGCAGCATGTGCACTTACTCCTTTAAAACTGATATACAGGTCTATCATTGCCTGTGAGCTTTGCATGTTAGCCTTATTCTCATAATCAGGATGCCAGTCGAGGCATACATCGAGGTCGTTGAATAATCCCGCTCTCGCCATATAAATTTTGCCACCGCCATTTTCTTCTGCAGGTGTGCCGTAAAAACGAACAGTGCCTTTTATTTTGCCCGCCGCAATCAATTCTTTAACCGCAATTGCCGCACCTATACTTCCTGCACCAAAAAGGTTGTGGCCGCAGCCATGCCCTGCTGCGCCTTCCTGTAACGATTCTCTTTCCGCTTTCGCTTTCTGTGATAAACCGGGGAGTGCATCATATTCTCCGAGTATCCCGATGATGGGCTTTCCTTCGCCATATTCAGCAATGAAAGCGGTGGGCATTTCTGCCACGCCTTTTGTTACATGAAAGCCCTTTGCTTCAGCATAATCAGCAAGTATTCTGGATGATTTGAATTCCTTGAATGCAGTTTCAGCGTACTTCCAGATGGAATCACTGAGATTGATCAATTCCTGCCGATGCTTATCTACTGAAAAAAATGCTGCTTCTTTATTCGGATTGATTTGTGCCGATGCAAAAAATATCAATACACTGAAAAAAGTAAGTATAAAAATGAAATGTTTCATGCTGATTTTATTTAATGTACTAAGGTTTATGATATAATGCATGCCCGTTTCTTGCACCGGTATGTTTTCCGTTTTCTACTGTAATTTTTCCATTCACCAAAACATACTTAAATCCCGTTGCATATTGATGCGGCTTTTCAAAAGTAGAAAGATCATTAACAATACCAGGATCAAATATCACAATGTCTGCTGCAAAGCCTTCCCTGATCAATCCTCGATCTGTGAAATGAAATTTCTGGGCAGGCAATGATGTCATTCTGCGAATGGCTTCTTCGAACGAAAATAATTTTTCATCGCGTACATATTTACCGAGTATGCGTGCGTTGGTTCCATAACTGCGCGGATGTGGTGCGCCTTCTCCATATACACGAATTCCACCATCACTCGCAGGCATATTGAAAGGATACTGCATGATATATTTTACATCTTCTTCACTCATGCCATGAAACACCATGTCTGCGCCGCCATGCAACATCATATCCATCACCGTTTCTGATTCAGCCGATGCGTTGTGATCCCGCTTCATCAGCAGATTTATTTCTTCAATATTCTTTCCATTGAAAGTTGTATCTGCTTTATAATAAGCCACCGATGCATAACTGAAATGTTCCAGCTTTCTTTTACTGAGACGCAGCAGTATATATTCGCTGATCTTTTGTCTTGTACCAGGTCGCTGCAGCCTTGCCTTTACAGAATCTTTACCGTCTGCCAATGCCCAATCGGGCAGTAAAGTGCTCAATGACGTGCTGCTTGCTGTGTAAGGATATTGATCAATCGTTACATCCAGTCCTTCTTCTCTTGCTTTGATCACCATTGGCAGGGTCTCTTTACTTCGTCCCCAATTTTGCTGGCCACTCAATTTAAAGTGAGAAATTTCCAAAGGAATATTTGCCTGCTTCGCTATTGTGAACGCCTCATTTATCGCTTGTGTTACACTATCGGTTTCATCCCGTATATGAGAAGCATACACGCCATTGTATTTTGCTGCCACTTTTGCCAGGGCGACTATCTCACCTGTTTTGGAATAAGTGCCGGGAATGTAAATAAGCCCTGTAGAGAAACCGACGGCGCCCTCTTTCATCGCCTGTTCGGTAAGGCTTTCCATCTTTCGAAGCTCTTTGACAGTTGGCTCCCTGTCTGCATCGCCCATTACGACTTTACGCAAGTCATTATGACCTATCAGCGTAGC
>JAHEZC010000399.1 GCA_023251275.1 Parafilimonas sp.
TTGTGAAAACCTGCCTGCATTCCGGCAGCATTTATTTTTTCGGCTATTTTATTAAGCGCATCCGCCGAATCAAGGTAATCTTTTATGGTAGCAGTTTTGGGTAACCAGAAGGTGGAGCATACCATCAACTTTAAACCCAGTTGCTGTGCAAATTCAATCCGGTCGTCCAGTTTATCTTTCAATTCCCCGAAACCGAAATGGCAACTGGGACAGCTAAGTCCCGAATCATTAATAATGCTGCGCATATCAGAGGTCTTCATGTTTACCAAAGGACCAAAGCCTATTTGAGCATAACCTGAGGGCGAGCACATTTCTACCAGTTTGTAGCCGAGGCCGGCCATCATTTTTAAAGTTCCTGCAAAATCTTTTGCGAGCATATCCCTGATGGGAAATGTCTGGAACCCAATGGGCTGTTCTTTAAATGTTGCCTGTGACCAGAGAGCTGTCGGCAATTGAGACAATACCATCGCAGCGCCTGCTGCCTTTGCTGATTTGCCGATAAATTGCCTGCGGTTAATTTTTTTCATGATGAAGCATTATGCTGTTATTAAAAATATTAGCTGCTTAAATTAGTGAATGGTGATTGATCTGCAAAAAAATTTCTGTTCGTGAGTAAAAATGACAAAAGGGTTATTTATTAAAATGAGCATTAAAGACATTCTTAACTTGTGTTTCTGTTTTAAAACATTCAAATTAACACACAAAAAATTAAGCAAACTGGTTTATGTGAAAAAAAGGCAATGGCTTTTGCACCGATACTATACCTAAGTAATATTGCCGACACTATCGCGTTTTACGAAAAAGCATTTGATGCAAAAGAACTTCGGCGCTGCAGCAAGTACCTGAGCGCAAATAGAAGCGGCTTTTCTGCAAAAGTGAGCCCTGAATATTTGCATGGTTTGATCACCCGCAACAATAATTAATAGAGCGGGTGTAGCTATATCCTTATTTTTACCGAAATATTATAACATGAAGCTATTTGTTGCAGGACTTCCAAATGATTTTGATGATATTGACCTGAAAGAAATGTTTGAATTATATGGAGAGGTTACATCTGCAAGACTAATTACAGACAGGGCAACAGGAAAAAGTAAAGGGTTTGGCTTTGTTGATATGCCTGATAAAATAGAAGCACTGCAAACAATAGAAGTGCTGCACGGCGCAGGAATTAAAGGAAAAAAAATATCTGTACAGCAGGCTGAAGAAAGAACCGGCGGAAATGATTACAGGAACAGAGACAATTTCAGAAAAAGATATTAGGCGCTGAAATGCCGGAAAGTACAATAGATGTACAGTTTTAGCAGAATCTTTTTCTTTCTCTGCGACTTTGGGGCTTTGTACCGGAGTTTTTTTTATTGCACCCTCTACGGGGATAGATTCACGAAAGAAGAAAAGCCGCTAAGAAAATAAGAAAGGAATTATTGATAGACATAATTAAGTGTTGCAGCTTTGTATCCGATACGCAGTGCATTTACTTTTAATGTGTCACCTGCATTCAATTGAATTGATTGGCCATTGTATATCTCCCACACAGGAGCCGCCGGAATTTCCTGCCCGTTCTTCAGTTTCGGATTAAACATTATTCCCATATCCCATGATGTTACCTTATGCATTTCATTTTTTTCTTCCCCTGCTTTTACAATTCTGTAACCAATCGAAGCGCCTTTTGTATTGCAGGAAATTTTTACACCGCCTGAAGTTTTAATGATCTGGGGAGTATCAGTTGCAGGGGGTTCATTCTTTCCATTCCACCATTGTGCAATCATTTCTTTTTCGGAAATGCTGCCCATATCACCAACTTTTTTTGTCCATTCATTGAATGCATTTCTCAACTCGCCGAGTTTGTCTTTATATGCCGGATCGTTTACAAGGTTATGTAATTCGTTGGGGTCATTTTCTACATCGTACAATTCCTCCACAAGCTTTGGTTTGAACCATGACATTTGAACAGGATCAAGTTTGCCTTCATCACGCAGTTGCAAAAATTCTTTCATCATCGGGATACTCAACCGGAACTCTATATTTTGATAATGAGGTTTTTCGGGTTCGCAATTGTAAAGATATTCGTAACGCTTATCCCTTACCGCTCTTACACGATCATATTCCGTATCCATCCTGTCCCTTGCAGCAAAAATATATTTCCAGGGATTGTTTGATTTTTGCCCACCAAGAAATGCCAGCCCCTGCAGATAAGAAGGAATTTTAATACCTGCCAATGACAATACAGTTGGAGCAAAATCAACAGCGCTTATCAATTCATCATTCACTGTTCCGGCATCCTTCGCATTTGGAAAACGAACGATCAATGGAATATGAATCCCCCGCTCCAGCACTTCCCGTTTCATCCAGGGCAATGCGCCGCCATGATCACTATAAAAGAAAATAATTGTGTTGTCATACACTCCATCGTCCTTCAGCATTTGAATTATTTCACCCACCTGGCTATCCATCCGTTCTATGTTGGAGAACAAACGCGAAATATCATGCCTTACCTGTTTTGTATCGGGATAATACGGAGGTACGTACACTTTGTCTGAATCAACAAGGAGGTTCTCATTATTACGCATGAACAATTGCGATTCGTGGGTAATAAACAAATTAAACACAGAAAAGAAGGGTTTGGCCGTTGGCCTGTTTCGCCATGATGCGGCTGGGCCATTTTCGTCCCAGGCCGTAACAGGAGGCAAAAACTGGTAATCCTGCTTTTCATTATTGGTGCAGTAATAACCGTTCATGCGAAGCCATTCGGGAAAGCATTTCACATATTCAGGGATCCTAGCGGAATAATCCGCAACAGGCGAATATTTAGCACCCGCTGCACCATTAAGTGTGCGCATGTGCTGTGTGCCGATGGATGTCTGGTACATGCCGGTAATAATGGCTGAGCGGCTTGGCGCACAAACGCCTGCGGTGGTATAGACATGTGTAAAGCGAATGCCTTCTTTTGCAAGCTGGTCAATATTTGGCGTTTTCACAATTTCATTTCCATAGCAACCTAAGTAGGGAGATATGTCTTCACAAACGATCCAGAGTATATTGGGCTTTCCCGTGCCATGTTGTGCAAACAAACACAACGCCTGGCAAAAAAAGATTGACAGCAAAAAACTATTGCGTAAAATTTTTATTTTGTTAGCAGTCATAGCATTTGGTTTTGATACTAATCAAATCTATGAAAATAATGCTCCTTAAACATCACTTCTCCTTGTTGTTATATTTATACAGACTTCTGAATTAAATGTAACGGTAAAAGTTTAAATGGAACTGCTCTCGCTTCCAAAAGACTACCTGCAGAAAATTTATACCTTTTTCAGCACCATCATTTACAACACCAATTTTATCAGCAAACCTGCTGTCGCCGCAAGTAAAATAATGTAAGGCTCCTGCAACTTCTTAAAGCGGATCAAGCATGCAATGGTAACAAGCGCTATAAGGGCTGTGCTTACATCCACAATGGAACGGGAAGCAATCACTATTACTGAACCTGCGAGCGCACCGATAACCGCGGCTGTAATGCCATCCACAAATGCTTTGACAGAAACATTCTTTGCGATCTTTTTAAAATATGGTGCCGGGATCACGGTGAATAAATAACAGGGCAGAAAAGTAGCCAACGAGGCAACTGCAGCACCGGGAAAACCTGCTACAAGATAGCCAATAAAGCCTACTGTAATCACCACTGGCCCAGGCGTTATCATGGCAACAGCTACTGCATC
>JAHEZC010000400.1 GCA_023251275.1 Parafilimonas sp.
CGCTCTTATGCCTGTCAGTTATCAATTCGATAAGAAACGATTTGAAGCATTTATAGATGCAATCATTGCCATACTGCTCACTATCCTGGTGCTTGAAATAAAAATACCAGAGGATAAAAGCGAGAATGCTTCTACCTATGAACAGGTGAAGTCGCTTACACCATACATCGTTTCTTACTTTGCCTCCTTTATGCTGATAGTAGGTTTCTGGATAGATTATCATTTATTGTTTGTAAACATCACGAATATCACAAAACGGTTTGTGATACTGAACATGCTGTTTATTCTCTCGCTTTCGTTTGCACCGTTTGTAACAGCCTTTGCCGGTAAGCATTACCGCGACGCATTTGCTGTGGCATTGCTCAGTGCTACTTATTTTATCATGAATTTTTTCTTCATGCTCATCTTTTCATACGCAAAATTTAAAAATCTGACAGACCCCGCTTTCTGGAAAGAAAACAAGGGAACTGCTATTTATTCAGCAGTTGGTGTAGCCGCAATACTTGCCGCCATTCCGCTGGCTTATGTAAACACTTATATTTCCTTTGCTATTTTCCTGGTCATTTTCGGGGGGCACCTGGTTAAGAAGAAATGGTAAAAGGCATCAGGCAATGGTTGAGGATATGAAGAAAAACAGGAGTAATAAAAAAGAGCGAAAAACAAATAACAGCATTTGAAACTGCCAAATTTTGGGGAAGTTCAGAGGGATATTTAAAAAAACAAAAAGCTGAATATTTCCTTAAAGCAAATGTTCCAAACTTTAAACCTTAAACCCCAAACCTTCCACTACACAACAGCTATCATTTCTTTAAACAAATTGATAAGCTTCGGCCCAGCCTCTTTTCCTGCCATTAATACTTCTTCATGTGTAATCGTATTGTCTTCTTCCCGAATGCCAAGGTCGGTGATCACGCTTACCGCAAATACTTTTAACCCTGCATGCTGTGCGGTAATTACTTCCTGCACGGTGCTCATGCCCACCGCATCGCCGCCGACTGCTTTTAGCAGCTTATATTCTGCACGTGTTTCAAACGAAGGGCCGGTCACACCCGCATACACACCTTCCTTCAGACCATATCCAAATTTTTCCCCGGCAATTTTTGCTTTCTCAATCAGCAGCTTATCATACGGTTCGCTCATATCAGGAAAACGTGTTCCAAGCCCGTCTTCATTTTTACCAATCAAAGGGTTTATGGTAAATAATGCGATATGGTCTTTTATGATCATCAGGTCGCCTACTTTAAAATGCTCATTCACACCGCCTGCCGCATTGGAAATAAATAAAGTATGTATGCCGAGCATTTTCATTACCCGTATAGGATAAGTAACCTGCTTCGGCGTATAACCTTCATAAAAATGAAAACGCCCTGCCATCAGCACAATTTTTTTTCCGCACGATTCGCAGAATATCATTTTACCGCTGTGGCCTTGCACAGTGCTCACGGGGAAGTGAGGAATTTTACTGTACGCAATTTCGCTTTCGATCATCATTTCATTGGCAGCGTCTCCCAAACCACTGCCGAGGATAATACCGATTTGCGGATGATGCGGATATATGCTTTGAATAAATTCTGTACTCTCAATAAGCTGTTTCATCAATGCTGAAGCCATGTATCAGTTTTTTAGCTTTGGTAAATGTTTTGATAAAGTTGCCAAATATAAAGCTAAGCTTTCACCCGTAAAATGAATTGATGCGCAGATATAAAAGCTATCATTTAATTTTATCAAAAACATGCATTGAACAGAATTAGTAATATTATTGTTTTTACTTTATTAATAACCGCTTCAGCCAGCGCCCAGTTGTGCCAGGGAAGTCTCGGGGATAAAGTTATCAATATTACATTCGGGTCGGGGTCAAATCCTGGTCCAAGTCTTTCTGCCGCTACTACAAATTATCGCTATGTGTCTAATTTCTGCCCAAACGACGGGTCTTATACGGTAACAAACTCCACAAGTGCATGTTTCGGAGATAGCTGGTACACTTTACAATCCGATCACACTGGAAATGCCAATGGGTATTTTATGCTAGTGAATGCCTCTTATGAACCGAGTGATTTTTATGTAGATACTGTAAGAAGCCTTTGCCAGAATACTACTTTTGAATTCGCAGCATGGATTATGAATGTGCTGAAGCCCTCTTCACCCTGCGGTGCGAATGACATAAGACCCAACATTACTTTCCAGATTGAAACAACAGACGGTGCTGTAGTAAAAAATTTCAATACCGGGGATATTTATGTCTCCGCTTCTCCCACATGGAAACAATATGGCTTCTTTTTCAAAACGCCTGCCGGCATAAATGATGTTGTCATCCGTATGAGGAATAATGCACCCGGCGGATGCGGCAATGATATAGCCCTGGATGATATTACTTTTCGTCCATGCGGCCCGCAGGTAACGGCAGCGATTGCCGGGGCCGGGGACAATGAAATAAAAAATCTTTGTGTCGGAGACATGAGTACGGTGAAGCTCACCAGCAATGTTTCATCCGGCTATTCAAATCCTTCTTATCAATGGCAGGTAAGTACAAATGGTAACAACTGGACAGATATTCCGGGTGAGACCTCCACAAGCTTTGTCCGTACATCTACGGGGTCAGGTTCTTATAAATACAGGCTCGCAGTCGCTGAAGCGGGGAATATCAATTCACCGAAATGCAGGGTTTTGTCAAATCTATTAACAGTAAATGTAAATGACTTACCGGTTACTTCCGCTTCAAGCAATAGCCCCGCCTGTGAAGGAACCACTTTGTCGCTCACTGCTGGCGGGGGAACTATATATAAATGGAAGGGGCCGAATGATTTTTCGGGTGATGGAAACCCGCTGAATATTGATCATGTTTCTTTAAATGCCGCGGGAAAATATACTGTGACTGTGACGTCAGATGCGGGATGTGAACAAAAAGATTCTGCTACTGTATCAGTGCTGCCAAAACCAACTGCTGATGCAGGTGCAGACACAGATATATGTGAAGGAGATAATGCACAACTGAATGGAAGTGGCGGTCTCAACTATTTATGGACTCCGCCGGAAACCTTATCGGCTGATAATATTCCATCGCCTCTTGCCTCCCCGATTGATAGTACTGTGTATGTTCTCACAGTATCCGGTGATAATGCCTGCAAAGATGCTGACACGGTGATCGTGAATGTATATAAAAAGCCATCTGCCGATGCGGGCCCTGACAAGGTAATGATCGAAGGACAGTCAGTAATGCTGGAAGGCTCTGCGGGGGGAAATGGTGTAAGCTATCAGTGGACACCTGCTGTTTATATAAGTGATCCTGCTAATCTTTCACCAACAGTAAATCCTCCGCGGGATACTATTTATACATTGCACGTAATTTCAGATTTCGGATGCGGTGTGGCAACGGACAATGTATTTGTAAAAGTGTATAAAAAAGTAATTGTGCCCAATGCCTTTTCACCGAACGGAGATGGCATTAATGATGCATGGAATATTGAAGCGCTTGATTCTTATCCCGACGCTGATGTTTCTGTTTTCAACAGGTATGGTCAGCTTGTATTTCACAGCATAGGTTATAATAAAAAATGGGATGGAGGATACAATGGAAATGCATTGCCCATTGGTACTTATTATTACCTTATTGACCTGAAAAATAAAATTTATCCAAACCTTAAAGGCTGGGTAGTGATATTGAGATGAATGAAAGTGGATAATAAAGAAAATTAAATTTCGATGCAG
>JAHEZC010000401.1 GCA_023251275.1 Parafilimonas sp.
TTATTCTGCAGGTCTTTATAATTCGTAAAAGTTCCTACAAAATCAAGCTGATCCTGGGATGCCAGTAAATCAGCCACAAAAATAAATTCCTCACCAAAGGCGCTTGAATTTTGAAGCAATTTATAGCCACCAAACAAGACCGCTTTTACATCAGCCGCAGTGGTTATTTGATCAGGCGTAATGTTTTGCTGCGGAAATACATCCAGCTTTTTGTTGCACGCCCAAACAACCATTGAAGCAATCAAAAGGATATAAAAATATTTCAGCTTTTTCATTGTTTTTCTTTTTAAATGATCGTTACTGATTAGTTTTAAAATTTAATATTCAAGCCAATGGTTATTGTTTTCGCCTGTGGAATAGTATAAAAATCCTGCCCTCCACCTATATTCCCAAGCGTTTCCGTATTTACTTCGGGATCAGCAGGATATTTTGTCTTTGTCCAGAGATTAACGCCGGCTATATAGAATCTTGCAGAAGAAATGTGTACAGACTGTGCAACAGATTTGGGCAATGTATAACCTAATGTCACATTTTTCAGGCGTATATAAGACCCATCATACAGCCACCTCGAAGATGAATATTGATAGCCTGATGCATAGAAATAACCAATTCGCGGAACGTCGGTTATATCTCCGGGCTTTTTCCATGCGCGCAATATATCTGTGGTTTGATTATCGAAGCCATTATAAAATCCATCAGACATAAAATAGCCGCCGCCGTTATTTACTTTATTGCCAGAGACGAATGTAAAAAACACATTAAGATCAAATCCCACATAAGAAAAAGTATTCGAAAAACCACCTGTCCAATCCGGATTCGAATTTCCGAGTACTATTCTTTTTGCATCATCAAAATCCGTTGTTGGTTTGCCGTCATTGCCAAGATAAAGTGCATCACCCGTTTGCGGATCAACGCCTAAAAACTTCTGCCCATAAAAAACACCGATAGGCTCACCTTCCACTGCTCTCTGAACAACCGTAAAGCCCCCCTCAATAATCTGGCCTTTTATATCCAATACCTTGTTTTTGTTATACGCAGCATTCAATGAAGTGGACCACTTGAACTTGCCGGTCAGATTTTGTGAGGTAATGGTTGCTTCAAAGCCTTTATTTTCCATTGTACCAAGGTTTTGAAGAATACTTGAATAACCGGTAGAAGCCGGTATATTAACCGCCAATAAGAGATCTGTGGTATGTTTTTTATAATAATCAAACTCGCCTGTAATACGGCTCTTGAAAAGAGCAAAATCAAGACCCACGTCAACTTGCTTAGTCTTTTCCCAATGCAGATCAGGGTTGCCTAACTGGGTTGGTGTAAAACCGGGAAGTCCCGGATAATTAGACACTCCATAAAGTGGCAGAAAACTGCTTTCTCCTATTTCGGCATTACCCGTTAAACCCCAGCTTGCTCTCAATTTAAGAAAATTCAGAAACAATATATTTTGCATGAATTTTTCTTCACTCAATACCCAACCTACTGACCCGGCGGGAAACCAACCGTAACGATTGTTTGGGCCAAACCGTGAAGACCCATCAGTTCTTACACTTACAGAAATCAGGTATTTATCTTTGAACGAATAGTTGCCCCTTAAAAAATAAGAAAGAAATGTGTACCTGCTTCCTGTTGAAGTGGCGGAAGTTATAGAACCCGCACCGGAAAGATTTTTAATGGCATCAGAAGGAAATTGCTCTCCGTAGGCATTGGCCTTTTTCAAATCATTTTGCAGATAGCTCATTCCTGCTACTGCAGAAACTTTGTTGCTTTCATTAAGCCTGGGAGTAAAAGTGAAATAATTATTCGTATTAAAAGCGGCGCTTTGGGAAATTATCGTATTGGCCTTGCCGATTCCTGCTCCATCCTGTGTTTCTTTCCCCTGGAAAGCGTCTTCATTTAAACTCAGAATATCCGCGCCGAACTCTGAACGAAATGAAAGTGATTTGATGATAGCGTAATTAGCGAATACATTACCCATCGTTCGATATGTGACCTGGTTATCAAAATTGAACTGGGCATCAAATAATCCGTTTGCATATAAAGTATTACTGTTTAGCTTGCCTGTTTCAGGATCATAAAGTGGTGATATTGGGAGCTGCGCTACCAACTGACCCGGCGTAGAAAATGCATTATCGTTGGTGACCCGGTTAAGCTGAGATCTGTCAACGGATAAATTGATGCCGAATGAAAGCTTATCAGTTGCATTATGTTCAAGGTTTAATCTTCCGCCATACCTGTAAAATTTATTATTTATTACAATGGCATTTTGAACATTGTAAAAGCCTGAAACAAAAAACCGGGTTTTCTCTGTTCCGCCGCTTGCAGAAAGATCCACCTGTTGGGCCAAAGCATCTTTATTATACAAGAGATTTTGCCAGTCAGTATTCACTTCACCTTTGCGCCAATTAGTACCCAGGGAAAAATAGTCAAGTATCTCTCCATTGTAAAAGCTCTTATAGTCTTTAATCGCATCTTCTAAAGTAGCATATCCTGAATAGTCATTCACGAAATCATAAGTACCATCGCTTACTGCGGCAAGCTCGATCAGATCAACATATTGTTTTGCATTTGCAAAATCACGCAAGCGTGTAGGGTTGCTCCAACTGTTGGTCAAATTCAATTCAATAGCAGTTTTCTGGTTATTTCTTCCTCGTTTAGTAGTGATGAGCACAACGCCATTTGCCGCCCTCGCTCCATATATTGCAGCAGCAGAAGCATCCTTTAATACTTCAATGGATTCTATGTCGTTAGGATTAATATCAATCAATGGGTTAGTGGGGTCATTTAATTCATCAGATAAGCTGGATGATACAATTGGCAGCCCGTCAACTACATACAGTGGCTGGCTGCTGGCAGAGATGGAGGAGGTTCCTCTTATCCTGATCTTAATACTCTGGCCAACCTTACCGCTTCCGGATTCAATAACAACCCCCGCCGCTTTTCCCTGCATTGCAGACTCAAAGCTTGGTGCAGGAAAATTCTGTACTTCTTTTCCGGCCACTTTTGATATAGATCCGGTGATGTCTCTTTTGAGCGCTTTACCATAGCCCACTACAAGCACCTCATTAAGGTTTGCGGTTGTAGCAGTCATCTGTACAGTCATATTGTCGGAAACAGGCATTTCAATATCCTGGTACCCTATATATGAAAATGTAAGCGCCTCAATATTTGACGGGATTGTAATGCGGAATGAGCCGTCCTTTTCAGACTGGTAGGCTTTATCCTGATTTTTTATCCTGACAGTAACGCCGGCCAGCGGCGTACCATCTTTGGCATCAGCAATTGTACCCGAAACAGTCCGGTTTTGTTGTGCAAAAGTCGGAGTTGCAAAAAGCAACAGGCAAATGAATGGTAGTAGAATTTTCATATCATTGATTTTATCTTAAACAAAAAAATAATTCGAAAAGCAAACCCTTTTATGCCATGTTTTACTATAGCAGTGACTGTAGTGTTGATTTATACGGTACCGTTATCGGCATAAAACAGCATATCCGCAAGTGCATACGGGTGCTGAATACTAAAGACATGCAGAGTATGAAAAAGGCTGTTTCAGCAAAAAAAAAATTTCCCGATGTCAAAAATTATACTGCTGAAGCCGGAATAATGTTTACTTAAGACGGAAATGAAAGGATATTTCTTCGGATAGAAATATGTGGAAAATCTAATAAAATCATTCTGCCGAATTATTTATTGATTGCTTTTCTCAGGTC
>JAHEZC010000402.1 GCA_023251275.1 Parafilimonas sp.
TAAATAACGTTGTTACGAGCGGGTAGTCCTTTTGATTCTTTTTCTTTAAATAAGCATATAAAAGAGCAAGGATTTCTCCATAATTTCGCAAGAAAAGGCCGTACAATTCATTTTGGCAGCGAACTAAGCTTCTTTACCGTAAAATTCACAAAAATTTTCTCCTTGTTTTAATATTATTTGTAACTTCGCCGCCCTATGCATTTTGAAGTAGTGTATCCGCTCCAACCTTCAGCTTACAGCAAGCAATTGTCAATTAAAGAAATCTTTCATATTTTTTTTTCGCTTTTCATGAAGTTTATACGGAAGTGTGTAAAGCAGAATTATAGGTGCCTGGTGCAATGACAGGCCAGGCATATAAAACGGAAAGCTGGTATGTATTTCTTCAATCAGGACTAAAATTTAAAAAAATATAAATACTATATATGGCAATTAAAAAAGATAATCGTCCCAAAGCTGCTTTTTCCAAAATCACAATCGGCCTCGCAAGTCCCGATAGTATTCTTGAACGTAGTTTTGGAGAAGTACTCAAGCCCGAAACAATTAACTACCGTACCTATAAGCCTGAACGTGATGGTTTATTCTGCGAAAGAATTTTCGGGCCGGTGAAAGATTATGAATGTGCCTGCGGAAAATATAAGCGTATTCGATACAAGGGCATAGTGTGTGACCGTTGCGGGGTGGAAGTAACAGAGAAAAAAGTGCGTCGTGAACGTATGGGCCATATCAAACTTGTGGTGCCTGTAGTACATATATGGTACTTTAAAAGCCTCCCCAATAAAATTGGTTACCTGCTCGGAATGAGCTCCAAAAAACTTGAAAGTATTGTTTATTATGAAAGGTATGCAGTAATACAACCGGGGGTGAGAGAGGATCGTGGTCTGCATACCGGGGACTTGCTTACTGAAGAAGAATATCTTGACATAATAGATAATCTGCCAAAAGATAACCAATATTTACCAGACGAAGACCCTCAGAAGTTTATCGCAAAAATGGGCGCTGAGGCAGTACATGATTTGCTGGGAGGAATTGAGTTGGATGAACTGAGCTATACTCTGCGGAATGCTGCAGCTACTGAAACTTCTCAGCAGCGTAAAGCTGATGCACTGAAACGCCTGAGCGTGGTAGAAGCTTTTCGCGATGCGGCAACGCGTATTACCAACCGTCCTGAATGGATGGTTATGCAATACATACCTGTAATTCCTCCTGAATTACGACCATTAGTTCCTTTGGATGGCGGACGTTTTGCTTCTTCCGACTTGAATGATCTGTACCGCCGCGTTATTATTCGTAACAACCGTTTGAAAAGGCTGCTGGAAATTAAGGCCCCGGAAGTAATTTTACGCAATGAAAAACGCATGCTGCAGGAAGCTGTGGACAGCTTATTTGATAATTCACGAAAATCAAATGCAGTTAAAGCAGAAGGAGGCCGGGCTTTAAAATCCCTGAGTGATGTTTTAAAAGGGAAACAAGGTCGTTTCCGCCAAAATCTTTTGGGTAAACGTGTTGACTATTCAGGTCGTTCTGTAATTGTGGTAGGACCGGAATTAAAGATGCATGAATGTGGCTTACCAAAAGATATGTCTGCCGAATTATTTAAACCTTTTATTATTCGTAAGCTGATAGAAAGAGGAATTGTTAAAACAGTTAAATCTGCAAAGAAATTGGTGGACAGAAAAGAAGCGGTGGTTTGGGATATTCTTGAAAATATTTTGAAAGGTCATCCTGTTTTACTGAACCGTGCCCCCACTTTACACAGGCTTTCTATCCAGGCATTTCAACCTAAACTTGTGGAAGGCAAAGCCATTCAGTTACATCCGCTTGTCACCACGGCTTTTAATGCCGACTTCGACGGCGACCAGATGGCAGTGCACGTGCCTTTGAGTAATGCGGCAATATTGGAAGCACAGTTGTTAATGCTCTCATCCCATAATATTCTTAACCCACAGAATGGTACACCCATTACACTTCCCTCACAGGATATGGTTTTGGGATTATATTATATCACCAAAGGCAAAAAAAGTACGGAGACAGAAAAAGTAAATGGCGAAGGAAAAATCTTCTATAGTGTGGATGAAGTGATGATTGCCTATAATGAAGGGCGTATTGATCTGCATGCACATATCAAGGTGAAGGCAAATGTTCGTGAAAATGGTGAATTGATAAGAAAAGTAGTTGATACAACTGTAGGCCGTGTAATGTTTAACCAGCATGTACCGAAAGAAGTGGGTTTTATAAACGCATTGCTTACGAAGAAAAGCCTGAGAGAAATTATCGGCGACATCATTAAGATAGCTGATATACCTAAAACTGCAAAATTCCTTGATGATATCAAGCAACTTGGTTTCCGCATGGCATTCCGCGGTGGTTTGTCATTCAACGTGAATGACCTGATTATTCCTGAGATCAGAAACCAGTTACTTGAGCAGGCAAAGGTTGAAGTAGAGGAAGTGTGGGAAAATTACAATATGGGTTTTATAACGAACAATGAGCGATACAATCAAATTATTGATATCTGGAGCAGGGTTGATACCCGTATTACTGAAACACTGATACGTGAAATGGCTAACGATAAGCAAGGCTTCAATTCAGTATATATGATGCTTGATAGCGGCGCACGTGGTTCCAAGACTCAGGTGAAGCAGCTTGCGGGAATGAGGGGTTTAATGGCCAAACCAAGAAAGAGCGGCAGTACGGGTTCAGAGATCATCGAAAACCCGATCCTTTCAAATTTCAAGGCTGGACTTAATGTACTTGATTATTTCATTTCTACCCACGGCGCCCGAAAAGGCCTTGCTGATACTGCATTGAAAACAGCCGATGCAGGTTACCTTACACGCCGTCTTGTGGACGTTGCGCAGGATGTAGTAATATCTGAAGAAGATTGCGGTACATTAAGAGGCATTGCCACATCTGCTTTGAAAGATAATGAAGATATCATTGAACCGCTTTCCGACAGGATAATGGGACGTACCTCATTACACGATGTATTTGATCCGCTGACTGATGAACTGATTGTGAAGGCCGGTGAAGAAATTAGTATAGACATTGCCAAAAGAATAGAAGACTCCGGCATTGACAGCGTTGAAATACGCTCAGTTTTAACCTGCGAAAGCAAGCGTGGTGTCTGCGTAAATTGTTATGGTAAAAATCTTGCTTCAGGTTATATGGCTCAATTCGGCGATGCGGTTGGTATTATAGCGGCGCAATCAATTGGTGAACCAGGCACCCAGCTTACACTGCGAACTTTCCACGTTGGCGGTGTTGCCGGTTCGGCATCTGTTGAATCAACCTTGACTGCCAAATTTGATGGTACAATACAGTTCGATGGTCTGCGCTCAGTAACAACTGAAAATAATGAAGGAGATAAAATACATGTGGTGATCGGTCGTACAGGTGAAGTACGCATTATGGATATGAAAAATGACAGGCTGTTAATAACCAACAATGTTCCTTATGGAGCTACATTGAATGTCAAAGACGGGCAGCAAGTGAAGAAGGGAGATATAATCTGTACATGGGATCCTTTTAATAATATAATTGTAGCAGAAATTTCAGGTACTGTAAAATTTGAAAATGTAATTGAGGGTATTACGTTCCGGGAAGAAGCAGATGAACAAACCGGTCATCGTGATAAAGTGGTAATCGAAACAAAAGATAAAGCGAAGATACCGGGTATCAATATTGAGGGCAAAGATG